>JAFYQC010000024.1 GCA_017547265.1 Kiritimatiellia bacterium
CAGAAGGGTCAGAGCATATTGATACAGCATTGTTGATACAGCCCCAGGGTTTTTGGTATAATGCCCGCATGAGGAAAAACAGGTTCATAGGGCAGGACAGGTGCTACCACCTGATCAGCCGTCTTGCGCACCGCGCGTTCTTCCTTGACGACGAGGAGAAGGACCGCGCGGTGGCGCTGATGCGCCGAGTCGAGGAGTTCAGCGGAGTCGTCGTCCTTGCGTACGCCTTCATGTCGAACCACTTCCACATCTTCGTCTACGTGCCCAAGGCGGAGGAAATCGACGAGGCGGAGGTCATGCGCCGCATCCGCGCGCTCTACCGGGACGCGTCGCTTGCGCAGGTCGTCGCGACCTGGAACCGGCTGAAGACGGAGGAGCGGGAGCTTTTCAGGCGGGCCCGCCCGACCAAGAAGTACGTCTCGCGCTTCGAGGCGTATAAGGCATCGTTTGTCCGCAGGATGTGGAACTCGTCGGAGTTCATGCGGACGTTCAAGCAGCATTTCACGATGTCCTTCAACGGGCGCCGCGAGCACAGCGGGACGATGTTCGAAGGCAGGTACCACGAGCGCAACCACCCCGCGGAAAGGCCGACGATGTGGCGGACGTCCGCGTACATCGACATCAACGCATGGGAGGCGGGGATTGCGGAGCGTCCGGAAGACTACCGCTGGTGCAGCTTTGCGGCTGCGGCCGGCGGCGACAGGAAGGCCCGGGCCGGGTATGCCTTCATGTACGGAGGCGGCGGATGGCAAGTAGTCCGGGGGTGCCACGAGAAGTCGATGCGCGAGGCGATGAGCGAGGTTCTGAAGGCCCGCGAGGCGGAGAAGGGAGATTGCCATGCTGGACGCGGCGCTGCGTCTTTCCGCTCAAAGGCGGATCCGCAGCTGGACATTCCGGAAAAAGTCGGAATCGGGCTTGCGCGCGGAAGCGAAAAGGTCGCAAAGAGGATACTTGAACTCCTTGCCGACGGGCCCATGCGTCCGTCGGCGCTGCGGGAGGCGGTCGGCATCAGGAGCCGCGTCCATTTCTCGCGTTGCTACATGACGCCGCTGGTGGAGAAGGGGCTTGTCGCAAGAACCGATCCCGACAAACCGATGTCGCCAAGGCAGGAGTACAAGCTGGCATGAGGTGCTGTATCAGCAAGACTGTATCAATAAGCTCTGACCCTTTTGCTCTTTCGATTGACTGTTCTGATTTCGTGACAAAATTGCATTGGTAACTATGCTAATATCGTGACAAACCTAGAGGTACAACTATGCACATTTCGTGACGGCATGCTTGACGAGCGCAGTTCGTTATGGTATTATATGCGCAAAGAAAGGCTGAGAAATCATGGATAATGTAGTAGATTTTAAGCGCAAGGCTTATGAGGAAATGCTTGCCTGGAAGGGCACGCTTGCCGGCAAGACGGCTCTACTTGTCGAGGGGGCACGACGTGTTGGTAAAACGCATCTTGTCTGTAGGTTTGCCGAGAATGAATATAAGTCTAGCCTTTATATAGATTTCTCTGCGAAGGGCAGGCAGACAAGGGCGTATAAGCGCGCGTTTGAAGAGTGTGAGAACATTGCCAATCTTCTTGAAAGGCTTCAGGTGCTTTCTGGGGTGAAACTTGTCGAGGGTGAAAGCTGTGTCATTTTTGACGAAGTTCAGCGCTACCCTACGGCTCGAGAGTCCATAAAGCAGCTTGTTGCGTATGGGAAGTACCATTACATAGAGACAGGTTCTTTGCTTGGAATTCACGAGAACGTGAAGGACATAGTAATTCCAAGCGAAGAGCACTCCCTAAAACTATATCCATTGGACTTCGAGGAATTTCTATGGGCTAATGGGAACGCGAATCTTGCCGACTACATACGCAAATGCTATGAGCAGAAGTGTCCGCTTGGAAAGGACATTCACGACAAGGCCAAGGACATGGCACGGCAGTACATGGTCGTCGGCGGTATGCCGCAGTCGGTGGCAGCGTATTTGCAGGGCGGGGACCACCGGCTAGAGGCGGCGGAAACAATGAAACGAGAAATCCTGCGCCTTTACATGCGTGACATAGGCAAATACGCAAGAGGATACGCTCCTAGGGTTAGGGCGATTTTCCGCCATATACCAGGTGCGCTGAATTCAAAGGAAAAGAAATTCCATCTCGCCGACCTGGACGTGAATGCGCGGATGCGCCGCTATGAAAACGCGTTCTTGTGGTTGAGCGACGCAATGGTAGCGAACATAGCGTATAATTCCACTGACCCTGCGGTTGGACTCGAGATGAGTCTCGAGAGTACGCTTTTCAAGTGCTATGCCGCAGACACCGGGCTCTTGGTGACTCAGGCCATGACAGGCTCGGCGGACGTGGATGGACGTGTCCTTCGTGGCATCCTCTATGACAAGCTCGGCGTGAACGAGGGGATGTTTCTTGAGAATTATGTGGCGCAGTCGCTTGTCGCAAGAGGGTACGATCTTCTATTCCATTCTAGGACAACCCCTAGAATGGAGATAGATTTCATGATTCGACGAGGCATCAAGGTGTGCCCTATAGAGGTGAAGAGCTCTGCGTGCCGACGGCATGCGTCTCTGGATGCATTGATAGAAAAATGTCATGGGAAGCTTGGTGCGAAGTATGTCGTTTGTGCCGAGGACTTTAGTGAAGAAGGGGGCATTACATATTTGCCATTTTACATGACATACTGCCTTTGAATCCGTCGGGGACCCCGTAAAAGCCCGGGATATGATATAATACGCCCCCATGAAGAAGAGGACAGCAAAGACGCCGAACGAGGCGAAGATCGCGAAGCTCGTGAAGGAGCTCCTCGTCGAGCTTGGCGAGGATCCCGGACGCGACGGACTAAAGAAGACCCCCGAGAGGGTCGCGAGGTCGCTTTCGTTCCTGACGCGCGGCTACAGGCAGGACATCGCCAAGGTCGTGAACGGCGCGCGGTTCAAGTCGGGCACGAACCACATGGTGATCCTGAAGGACATCGAGCTCTACTCGCTTTGCGAACACCACATGCTGCCTTTCTATGGCAAGTGCGCGATCGGCTACATATCCCAGGGCAAGGTGCTTGGTGTCTCGAAGCTCGCGCGCATAGTCGACATGTACGCGCGGCGGCTTCAGATACAGGAGCGCATGACCGAGGAGATCGCGAACGCTGTGATGGCCGAGACTGGCGCAGAAGGCGTTGGCGTCGTCATCAAGGCGAAGCACCTCTGCATGATGATGCGCGGCGTCGAGAAGCAGAACAGCGAAATGACGACCTCGGCGGTCCTCGGCACGTTCAGGACTGATGAGAAAGTTCGTCAGGAATTTCTGTCGCTCATCAAGTGAAAGGTCTAAGATGAAACGGCTTCTTACGATACAGGACATCTCTTGCGTCGGGCAATGCTCCACCACGGTCGCGCTTCCGCTCGTCTCCGCGTGCGGCGTCGAGTGTGCGGTGCTGCCGCCTGCGATCCTCTCGAACCACACCGGCGGCTTCAAGTCGTGGACCTTTGCAGACTTGACTGGCGAGCTTCCGAAGGTCGAAGCGAAGTGGATCGAGCACAGCATCCGCTTTGACGCGTTCTACACGGGCTATGTCTGCGAAAGCCACATCGACCCGATTCTCTCGATCTTCAAGACGTGCGCCGAGAAGGGCGCGATTCGCGTCGTCGATCCTGCGATGGCCGACAACGGCGTTCTCTACGCCGGCTTCGCGCCCGACTTCCCGTCGAAGATGGCGCGGCTCGTCAACGGTGCGGACTACATTCTCCCCAACCTCACCGAGGCGGCGCTGCTCGTCGGCGAAAAGCCAAAGCTCTCCGGCTACACGAAGGGCGAGCTTGAGTCGCTTATCGCGAAGCCTCACGCGCTTGGCGCGAAGAATGTCGTCCTCACGGGAGTAAGCTTCTCGCCAGACGAGCTCGGGAGCGCCGTTTCCGACGGCTCGACGGTGCAGTACGATTTCAATCCGAAGCTTGAGAAGATGAGCCACGGCACGGGCGACGTCTATGCGTCTGTCTTCGCAGGCGCTGTGATGCGCGGCAAGTCGGCGCTTGAAGCCGCAGCTCTCGCGGCCGATGTTGTCTGCGAGGCGATCAAGGCGACCGACGAGGGTCATTGGTATGGCGTCAGCTTCGAGCGCGCCATCCCGTTCCTCGTTCAGCAGCTTTCTGGGCTGGAAGCTTGATTTTTCTGGGTTGAAAGCTTAACACAGAGACTCAGAGACATAGAGATGTTTAAAACTTTGTGTCTTCGTGTCTCTGTGTTAAATCGTTTTATTCTCCAACTCCAACTCAAAACTCCAACTAGACCTTCTGATAGGGTCAAAAATGACCCGAAAAAAACCCTTTCGTGACCCACACGAAATTTGTAGATTTGCGACAATGTTCCCGCCTTGGAAAACAAGGCGAAAGGAAAAGGGAACATGGTTGCAAGATGCTATTCAGGTGCGATAAACGGCGTAGACGCGTCTGCTGTCGAGATCGAGGTCAGCTCCTCCAAGGGGACGAGTTCGTTTGCGATCGTCGGGCTTCCCGACACGGCGGTAAAGGAGGCGAAGGATCGCGTCTCTACCGCGCTTAGAAACTCCGGCTTCAGGTCGAAGGACGAATACTCCGTTACGGTGAACCTCGCGCCCGCAGACGTGAGGAAGGAAGGGCCGATTTACGACCTTCCGATTGCCGTTGCTCTTCTCAAGGCGACGCAGCGGCTTCGCACCGAGGAGCTTTCTGAGTACGCGCTCGTGGGTGAACTGTCGCTCTCGGGCGGCGTGAGACGCGTAAGAGGAATCATCCCCATCGTCGTCGAGATGCGGCGCATCGGTCGCCGTGCGGTGCTCGTTCCAGAGGAGAACGCCGAGGAGGCGAGCGTCGTCTCGGGCATCGACGTTATTCCAGTGAGAACCCTTGTCGAGGCGGTTAAGTACCTTAGCGGAGAGCTGGAGATTGAACCGCACTCGACAGACCTTGCCTCTCTCGTCGCGGCCGATGAAGGGCATGGCGACGACTTCGCAGACGTGAAGGGACAGGAGAGTCTTCGCAAGGCGGTAGAGGTTGCAGTTGCCGGCGGACATAACTTGCTGATGATCGGCTCGCCAGGGTCTGGCAAGACGATGATTGCACGGCGGATACCGTCGATCCTCCCTCCCATGAGCGAAGAGGAAGCGCTTGAAGTCTCTAAGATCCATTCTGTTGCAGGGCGCGAGAAAGGCGGCGGGATGTTCGTCACATCACGGCCTTTCCGCGCGCCACACCATACCGTGAGTTCAATCGGTCTTCTTGGTGGCGGAACCAAACCGGTCCCTGGCGAAGTCTCGCTCGCGCATCGTGGCGTCCTCTTTCTCGACGAGTTCGCAGAGTTTCCTCGTCCCGCCCTCGAAGTCCTTCGCCAGCCACTCGAGGACGGGCATGTTTCAGTATCGCGCGCGGCGGCTGCGCTCGACTTCCCGTCGCGCTTCATGCTTGTCGCGGCGATGAATCCCTGCCCTTGCGGATACTACAACGACCCGACGCACGAGTGCCGCTGCAACCAGCGGCAGATACTCAAGTACCAGCATCGCGTGTCTGGGCCACTCCTAGATCGTATAGACATTCAGTGCGGTGTTGCAGCCGTTAAGCCCGACGAGCTTGACTCCCTCAAGCCGGGAGAATCGAGTGCGGTGATTCGCGCGCGCGTGGTCGCGGCGAGGGCTTTGCAGCGCGAGCGCTATCGTGGCATGCCGGGGATATCCACGAACGCCGACGCCAAGAGCCGTGACCTAAAGGACATCTGCCGCCTGGACGAGAAGGCGGCGCGGAAGTTCCGCGAGCAACTTGAGCGACTTCAGTTCTCGGCGCGCGCCTATGACCGCGTCCTCAGGGTCGCGCGCACATGCGCCGACTTGGAGGGGCGCGCAGACGTGTCGGAAGGGGATATTTTCCGTGCCGCACAATATCGCCAGCTCGACAACGGATCTGATTCTTTCTGGGCCTGATGGCCCGGTGAGGCAAAAAACAAACGAAAGGAGAAAACAATGAACGAGAATACAACTCAAGACGCCGTTCCCGCAAAGGTCGGCCAATACCGTCCGAAACTGGCGTTCTACCATGCGAACGCCAAGGGCACGGGTTGTGCGCTGAAACTGTCGCTTCATCCAGCGCACGACGACACGGACGGGTGCATAATGATGACGGTGGCGAACCAGCTGACTATCGGCGACCGCATGGCCCCAAATCCTGTGTTCCCGAAGTTCGACTGGGACGGCAGGCTTACGGTGAAGCTCGACTTTTCCGACCTGACGCGCATCGTCCAGGTGCTCAGGGGTGAGTGCGAGTCGATAGAGGACGGCAAGGGTCTGTACCACAGGGCGCCACGCTTTTATACGCGCATCGTCCTCAGACACATGGTCGAGCCGTTGGCCGGCTACTCGCTTGAGCTCTACCGGACCTCGAACGACGGGAAGGAGGAGTCAAACGCAAGGATAATCCTCTCCGACGCCGAGGCGCTCGGGCTTGGGCTCGCGATAGAAAATTCGTTTGGCGTCATAAGCTTCGGCATCCCGATGCTTGTCGAGCACGACACGACGGCCTATCGCCGCGAGGCGCGGGAGGCGCGCAATGCCGCTGCGGCCTAAGACGCCTAACGTCGGCGTCGAACACGGCGCATGGGGCGAGGATGTCGCGGTCGAGTACCTGCGAGTCCACGGCTACGAGATAGTCGACCGCAACGTCCGCCCCTGTCGCCGCGACCAGCGGCTTGAGATCGACGTCATCGCCTACGACCGCATGTACAACGTGATGGCGTTCGTCGAGGTTAAGCAGCATGCGAGGCGAAGCCCGTATGCGCGTCGCCTCCAGAGCATAACGCGGCGCAAGAAGGATCTCTTGCGCCGTGCCTGCCGCACTTGGCTTGCCAAGGAGCATTGGAAGGGCGGCTACAGATTCGACGTGATCGAGGTCTATGGCGAGCCAAACTCGCGCATGCGGGCCGAGATCGACCATGTCCCCGGCGTTCAACTGTTCGAAAAAAGCGAGCGATATGTCCGTTGGGGATAACCATGTAGAACAGGTAGAACATGCAGAAACTCTACACGCTCTACATGTTCCTCGGCCGCCGTAGCCTTGGCGAAGGTGGCTACACGGCTAAAAAGAAGTCTTGAATTTAACTCAAAAGGAAAACAACCATGACACTTGAAAACGTGATGAAGGAAATCAGGAAACAGTTCGGCGAGATGTCGATCCTCAAGCTTGGCGACGAGGCGAAGCGAGATGTCGAGGCCGTCTCGACTGGGGCACTCGGGCTTGACCTCGCGCTTGGAGTCGGGGGCCTTCCGAAGGGGCGCATAATCGAGCTTTACGGCCACGAGTCTTCAGGCAAGACTACGCTTGCGCTGCACGCCGTCGCAAACATCCAGAAAGCGGGCGGGACGGCGGCGTTCATCGATGCAGAGCATGCGCTCGATCCCGGCTACGCGAAGAAGATCGGCGTCGACCTCGCGGGCCTCGTCGTCTCCCAGCCGTCTAGCGGCGAAGAGGCGCTCACGATATGCGAGGAGCTCGTGAAGTCGGGAGCCGTCGACATCGTGGTTGTCGATTCGGTCGCGGCGTTGACGCCACAGGCCGAGATTGACGGCGCGATGGGCGACAGCCACGTAGGGTTGCAGGCGCGGCTGATGTCGCAGGCGATGAGAAAACTCACGGCCGCGATCGCGCAGACAAAGACGCTTTGCATCTTTACAAACCAGGTGCGCGAAAAGATAGGCGTGATGTTCGGGAATCCCGAGACGACGCCCGGCGGCAAGGCGCTCAAGTTCTACGCGAGCTGCCGGCTTCAGGTGCAGCGCATCGGTGCGATAAAGTCCGTCGCGGGCGAGGTCATAGGGAACCGCACGCGCGTAAAGGTCGTGAAGAACAAGGTCGCCTCGCCGTTTACCGAGGCCGAGTTCGACATCCTCTATTCGTGCGGCATTTCGTGGGAGGGGTCAGTCCTTGACGCGGCGCTCGCTCGTGGCGTCGTGGAGAGGCGAGGTAGTTGGCTCAGCTTCGGTGGCGAGCAGATTGCCCAGGGGTCTCTTGCTGCGATTGCGTATCTGCGCGATAATCCCGACATGACCGCAAAGATCGTCGAGCTCGTCAAGACGACGCCTCCCGACCCCGCCAAGGCCAAAGCAGCGAGGAAAGCAGCATGAAAAACCTTGCGCGTTGAAGTGTCGAGGGGGATATGATACAATTGTTACATCAAAAACGACATTTATGAGCAGGAAGGAATTGGATATGGCAAGTGGGAAAATGTTGGCAGTCGGGTTTGTGGCATGCGCGGCGGCAGTCTTCGCGACGAATACGGCGTTTGCAAACGACATCGCCAAGTACGACAAGAACATGGCCGTCGAAGGCATTGTCGTTACCAACGGGATCAAGTGGATCGACGGCAAGCTTCTGCCAATCGAGGGCCGTGCGTTCAACGACATCGAACACTACTACGCCCGTCTGCCCGCAGGTGTCACGACGAACGTGAACGGCGGTGTCCGCGCGATGAAGCACCACACGTCTGGAATGCAGTTCAGGTTTGCGACTGACTCGAAGAAACTCTCGTTCAAGTGGGTTCCGTACAACAGTAGCCTTGCGATGGACCATATGCCGTCTACCGGCGTTAGCGGAATCGACGTCTACCGGTTCGACGCCAAGAGCGGGCGCTGGCTTTACGTCAAGACTGGCCGTATAACCAATGCGAAGGGTGCGCAGATGCAGATTCCGTGGACGCCTGGCACACCGTGCCTTGTGAACCTTCCGCTCTACAACGGCGTGAGGGAGTTTTCGCTTGGCGTCGAGCCGAACGCGACCGTCTCGGCGCTCGGCCCCCGCAAGAGCGGCATCGACAAACCCGTCGTGTTCTACGGCACGTCGATAACCCATGGCGGATGCTGCTCCCGCCCTGGAATGGCGTTTGTCAATATCGTCGGCCGCGACCTTGATGTTCCTGTGGTTAACCTCGGCTTTTCGGGCTCGGGCGTGATGGAGTTCGAGATGAGCGAGCACCTCGCCCGCATTGACGCGAGTTGCTATGTGCTTGACTGCCTCTGGAACATGACTCTCAAGGGGGCGGGGCGGTCCGTTGAGGTAAACTACGAGCCGTTCATAAGGAACTTGCGCGCCAAGCGGCCAGATGTGCCGATTGTCATGGCAGAGGCATGCGATGTCTACTGCGGCGGCCAAGATGCAAAGGATAAGTATGTCAAGCAGCTTTACGACAAACTTGTTGCCGAAGGTTGGAAGAATCTCGTATATCTGCCGAAAGACGATATGTACACTGGCGATTTGGAAGGAACCGTAGACGGAGTCCATCCAAACGACTGGGGAATGATGTCCCTCGCTCGCGCATTTGGCGGGGCGGTGCGAAAGGCGTTAGTATCATCGGTTACTCCGTCACCCATAGCACCCCAATAAATTACATCGGTTACCGCTACTACACGGGTATCGGTAGAATATTGGGTGTGCACCAAATGGTTGCCATTAATTCCCACTTCCACCGTTTGAGGCAAAGTCTCTTTGGTTTGCACCGAAAATTCCCTTTGCTTTTTTACGGAAAACTTTAAAATTTCCAAAGCATCTATTGCATTGATTTCGCCCGAAGCATTTACATCGCCCATGGCAAAAGAAAAGTTTTTCAAAGCAGTTTTTTGCACGGAATATTTCAAGCATTCCAAGGCATCCACCGCGTTCACCGCTTGATCTCCGTTTACATCGCCATAATCATATCCGTTATCTTCACAAGGTGCAGCAGGGGTGTAGGTGGATTTTTGAAAGGTATCTTCCGGTTTGGTTACCCCATCGGAAAAGTAAATGTTATCCAATCCTATGATATAGGTGCCCTTGTCACTTTCCAAATTCAACAAATAAAACCGAAAAAAGTTCACCGCTTTAAGGTTGAAGCCACGATTGGGGTCATGGGAATTTAAAACTCCGCTTGATATGGGTAAAGATATATGATTCCAGCCGTTTTGTGTGATTTGATGTTTGTAATGCCCTTCGCTAAAAGCCAATTCTTCCAAATCGCAAGCATTAGAAGAGGTAAGTTCAATTTGCCCAATGGCATGGGAAATAAGGGAAATATCATCCACATAAAAATCAAATTCCAAGTGGGTGTACCCGGTAATATCCATCGTATCTTGAAAATGAGTATACGCCACCCAAGAACTGCCTTTGGAAAGGTCACCATCATACATTACGCTGCCAATTCCTTGGGTGTATTTTTCATAATCTATTCTATGTACCGTAGCAGGATAAGAACCGTTTACCCAATTCATTGACATATCGCAATTGGCAAACATTAACGGCTTGGTTGTTTGCGCTAAAGCCACCGGCACAGAACAAAGCACAAGCACAAAGGATAACGCAAAACAAAAAAATCGTTTCATACCATATCACCTA
>JAFYQC010000279.1 GCA_017547265.1 Kiritimatiellia bacterium
GGAGAGTTATGCCTCTGGACCTAATAGAGCCTCGCCGCCGCAGGCCCGTCCGGAGAAGGCCTTCCCGGACGGGCCGTTCTGTCTGGACACTCGTCCAGTCGAACAGTGGGATAGTCTATCAAATTCCGATTAGACAAGACCTGTATATTATATCTTAGTCGTTGTAGTGCCATGGCTTTTCTTTAGCTAAGATCCAAAGTACCTTATTTCAATTTGAAGTCGAGCTTCAGGCGGGCAGTAGAGGCGACAGGCGAGCCGCCAGACTTCGCAGGCGTGAAACGCGCCGTGCGTGCAGCGCGAACGGCCGCTTCATCGAGCTCGGAAAATCCGCACGAAGAAACGATGTCGACATGGTCAACAATTCCCGCGGCATTCACGCGGATTTCAAGAATCACTTCGCCTTGCTCGCCGCGCTGTCGTGCGCCCTTCGGATAGTCGGGCTTTATGGTCTTGTGGGGCTTTGGCGGCGCGTCGATCTTCGCCTGCTTTGGTGCGACGGCCGGGGCGGGAGGCGCAGGCGGAGGAATGTTAGGCGTCTCCATTTGCTCACGTTCCGGCTCGGGCTCCGCAAGCTTCGGCGCTGAGGGACCTGGCGGCAGCGGGTCTTCTGCCCTTTCGGCCTCCGGCGGTTTTTCCTCTCGCGGCTTCGGCGGCTCGACTTCTGGCATTGCTGGCATTGTCGGTGAAACTGCCGCGGTCTCGTCCTCGTCTTCAGCAAAAGAAAGGTCGACGCTTGAGAGATCGAGGGTGGCAACAGCCGTCGGGCCAGGCACATACTTCATATAGGCGACGATTCCCACGGCAACCAAGCCATGAGCCACTACCGAAGCAATTATCGCCGTACTAAACCTCACTTCTGACTCCTGACCCCTGCGTACTGACCCCTAACTCCTGACCCCTAATCCTCCAACTCCAACTCTGAACTCCAACTACTACCTACTGACTCCTGACTACTGACCCCTAACCCCTGACTCCTCGGCACTCGCTTCGCTCGGCGTGTTCGCTTCCCCATGGGTCGCGAACCCCCGCAAGGGGCGGTTACGACCCCTGACTACTGACCCCTTAACCTGAAAGGTTGCCTTCTCCACTCCTGCGGCCTTGAGCGCGGAAAGAAGTTCTATGCCCGTGCCAAGCGACGACTTCCTGTCGCCAGAGATAAGAACAGGGAGATTCATCTTAACGGCATTGAGCTCCCTCACGCGCGAGACTATCGCGTCGCGCTCCATCGGCATGCCATTCAGCTGCATTGTGTCGTCGGGAAGAATCGTGACGACTATCCGCTCGCCTTTTTCCGCGGCGCCCGCGGCATCAGGGAGATCGACCTTAAGCCCTTTGTGAACGGCCATGTCGAAGATGCAGTAGATGAAGAAGACGAGCACGAGGAACATGACGTCCATAAGCGACATCATTTCAAGTCTCGCACCTCTCCTTTTCTTTCTCATTTATTTTTATAATTCATTTCTCTGCGCACTTTGCGTCTCTGCGCCTCTGCGTTAAATATGCCGTTTTTAGGTTTATTCTTCCACCCTCGCGTCAAGTACATTGTAGGGGAAAAGGAGAATCAGCGACGCGATAAGTCCAGCAGCAGTCGTGATAAGCGCCTCGCCAATGCCGGCCGTCGCCGCGAGAGGATTGGCATCAGTGCCGTTCAGCGCGCCGAATGTCTGCATGATTCCGATAACTGTGCCGAGGATGCCGAGCATCGGTTCGGCGGTGATGATCGTCGAGACAATCGTCAGCCCCTTTGCGTTGACCCGCCCCGCGCGGAACTCAAACGCCTTCCAGATGAGAATCGCGAGCCCGAGGATGGAAAGCCCCAGAATCGGCCACATGACCGGCCCGCCCTTCAGAAAGATGTCAATCAACTTGTGCATCTCTGCGCCTCTGCGTCTCTGCGTTAAAAATCCCTACCGACACAACTCCAGCGCGAGGAGCGCGAACGACGTGCAAAGCACCGGATCCGACTCCCAGAAGCGGTTGTTCTCGTTGGCCCAGCTGCCGTCTTCCCTCTGGAGCGAGACGATCTTCGCGGAAATCTCCTTCTTCCAGTCGTGCTCGCCAACCTTCCCGATCTTCGCCGCGTCAAGCGCACGCGTCATGATGTCGTAGAAGTAGTAGAGCCCCTGGTTGCCCATACCGGGGTTCTCGTCGACCGACCAGTTCTTCTCCATCCACTCGACCGACTGCCTCACGCGAGGATCGCCCTTGTCGAGCTTCGCAGAGCACATCGAAAGGACTGCCGCGTATGTCATCGCGCCGTATGCCCTGAGCGCGACCTTGCCCTGCGCGTTCGTCTCGGTTCCGCCCTGCGGAGTGCGGTCGTTGTACGCCGCGCCGCCGGCATCGGGTCCTTCCTTCTTCATCAGGTTTTCGACGAACGCAAGCGCCTTGTCCCAGTCGAGATCGACACGCTTGCCGCCTTCGCGGAATTCCTCGAGCGAAGCGGTCTTTGCCATCGCAGAAAGCGCGTAGGACGTGTTCGAGAGGTCCGCATAGCGGCGGCGCGAAATCTTGTCGTATCCGAAGCCGCCCGCCATCGTGTCGTCGCCCGTGAGCTGCGACGAGGCGACATACTCGCGCGCCTTCAAAAGCGGCGCAGTCGGCGCGAGCTTCGAGTCAAAGAGCGCGGAGAGGCATACGGAAGTGTTGTAGTTGCCAAGCCCCGAGCCGCCGCGGCCGGGTTTCGGGACATAGAAGCCGCCGTCCTCACGCTGAGTACCGAGGACGAACTTCGCCGCCTTCTTCTTCGCCTCGACGACCGTCTCGCTCGTATCGCCGCAGCCGCTAAGCGCCCAGAGGGGAAGCGCCGTAAGCGCCGGCATCTGCGCGTCTGAGAAATGGCCGTCCGCCTGCTGGTTCGCGAGCAGGTACTTTGCGCCCTTTGCAATCGACGCTTCAAGCGGCGACACTTCGTCCGCAAGGGCAATCCCCGCGGCCAGCGCAACCACAAAACAACTTACAATTTTCTTCATCTTACTTGCCTCCTTACATATCCTCTTCCCTTTTTCGTTTTAGACAGGATTTACAAGATTTACAGGATTTTTTAGTTGGAGTTTTGAGTTGGAGTTGGAGAATGGAAATGTTTAAAATTCCATTCTACAACGACGGCTACTCACTACGGCTTCTATCATCTTAATCTTGTCAATCCTGTTAATCCTGTCTAAAAAGAGATTTGCATTTATCTATATTTTTTAAACGCCAGTGTCGGGCGGAAGGTTCATCAGCGCATTGATACGATCGTCGAGCGACGGGTGCGACGCAAAGAGCGAAGCATGCTTGCCGCTGATGCCAAACGCCTTGAGCGAGTCGGGGAGAACGCCTGGCTGGAGGTTCCCGAGGCGACGGAGCGCGGCAATCATCGGCGCGGGCGTGCCGATGAGACGCGCAGACCCGGCGTCCGCGGCAAATTCGCGGCGACGGCTGTACCACATTACGATGATCGACGACAGGAATCCGAGCGCGAGCTGCATGACCATCACGATCACATGGTAGAGCCCGTATCCTCCCCTGCTCCTGCGGCTCTCCTTGCCGCTAAGCGCGCCCTGGATTATCTGCGCGGCGAGATGCGAGAAGAAGATGACAAACGTGTTAACGACGCCCTGCGTAATGCCCATCGTCACCATGTCGCCGTTTGCAACATGCGAGATCTCGTGGCCAAGGACGCCGCGAAGTTCCTCGCGCGTCATCTGCC
>JAFYQC010000280.1 GCA_017547265.1 Kiritimatiellia bacterium
GGTCTGCTTCTGCTCCTCGGTATGGCGGGCCTTGCGCTCAAGCGCAAGCGCGCTTAATCGAGCGAGCCCAACAAGGCAACAAAGAACGCGGTACTGCTCGCGGCTGGGTAAGCGGCGAGCGGGGGAGTGATGAGTGATGAGTGCTTGGTGCTGAGTGCGCTTGTGGTGAGCTAAAGGTTTACTGCGAAAAAGAATCGACCTCGTGCTACGGTGCGGGGTCGTTCTTTTTCGGTAGCAGTTCGCCGGATGCTGTCGATTTTACCATTGATACTGACGCGGCAGATTTGGTATACTACCAAAGTAGTTGCAAAGTAGTTTTGTAAAGGAACTAAAACGATGTGCTTGACAGTTAGAGACTTGCCGGAGCGGACTCTTTCAACCTTGAAGGATCGTGCGCGTTCCAACCGCCGTAGTTTGAACGGAGAAATCCTGTACATTTTTGACTGGGTGGTCAAACATGGCGTTTCCGACGCAATCCCTACTGCGGGTATGATAGATCCTGCAGTTGCACGGCAGAAAGCTGCTTGTGAGCAATTGATCGGCAGTTGGGATGATGATCGTTCGGCTGAAGAGATCATCGCCGACATCACCAGTAACCGCACGATGGGGCGGGAGGTCTCGCTGTGAAGGTGCTCGACACGGACACTTGCATCGGCATTCTGAAGGGCGTTCCCTCTGTCGTGCAGGCGTGGCGAGGGTGCAACGAGCGTTGCGCTTTGCCCAGCATGGTGATTGGCGAACTGTTCTTCGGCGCGGCAAATTCGCGTAACCCGTCCGCCGAGGACGAGCGAGTGAATCGCTTTGCAGATATTTTCGATGAGTTGAAGCCAACCCGTTCCTTGCTCCGCAAATTCGGCGAGATCAAGACAGAACTTCAGAAAACCGGTGAACTGCTGCCCGATGCCGACTTGCTCATTGCGGCGACCGCCCTTGACGCTGGTGCGGTTCTCGTTACAGGCAACACCAAGCACTTTTGTCGCATCCCTGGATTGCCCCTCGAAAACTGGTTTTCGAGGTAGCGGTGCTGAGATGGCGGTCTCGATCAGCGGCGATGACATCAAGACCATCTCGCGCTACTATGCCGACCCCGCCCAGCCCAACATCGGCGCGGTGAGGGTAGTGGATTTACTTTGAAGCGAAAAGTGAAGTGAAATAATGAGAGGGAGGGCGGAAGGGTGAATGATATAATGTCGCAAAGCGATTTCGCTGAAGCGGGGGCGGGACGCCCCCGCCCCGATGCGGTCGGGGGTCGCCGTTAGCGCGAGACCCTGTGCCACGCACGGAATTGGTTATTCTTCCGCAGTCTTCGCGGAGTACATGAATGTGATCGTCTCGGTGCCATCAAGCCGTTGGCCGCAGGCGAGTTGATCGTCTGAGAGCCGACAACATTCGC
This sequence comes from Kiritimatiellia bacterium, assembly GCA_017547265.1. The sequence goes on from JAFYQC010000280.1 coordinate 1,394, forward strand.
CGAAGCAAGCTCCGCAAGGCTGACTGTGGCACAGGCAGAGTTTCGGCGATTGCATTGCGGATGTCAATACAATATGATATAATTTAACCACAAAAATGAAGGAGGAGATGTATGGTGAAGACAGCTAATTTATACGCAAGAATTGAACCGGAACTAAAGAATGAAGCAGAAACAATTCTTGGCGGGTTAGGCGTTCCGGTATCGAATGCTATTAACATGTTTTATCGGCAGATTGTAATTCATCGCGGATTGCCGTTTCCTGTGAGATTGCCCTCTAACAATTTGATTAATGCGGCGACACTAACTGATATGCAGTTAGATCAGGTGATAACAAGGGGTTTTGATGATATTGCCGCAGGGCGTAAACGGTCCCTTAAAGATGCTGCAGCAAGCCTTACGCGGGAGTTTATGCTGTGAATTGGGATGTTGAGATTGCTGATGCCGCATACGAAGATATGCGCAACATCTTCTTCTATATCGCTAATGAATTACAATCTCCTGACGATGCCCGCAATGTAATTCGCAGAATACTTGCTGAAATAGCTACACTTAGCGAAATGCCAAATCGATTCCGTCCATATCCACATGAGCCGTTGTCGTCAAAAGGTGTTCGTGTGATGGATGTCGGAAATTATTGCGTATACTATATTGCAAATAATGGAATAGTTTCGGTCGGTAGAGTTCTTTATTTTCGTAGAGATTCGGATTCTGTTCTATCTACTGGGTGGGATTCATAACGCTGAACAGAGTTACAAAGCGTACTGTTCGGCATTATATTCTCCATATCGGGAAACGGCCTCTTATTGCGTGTCGCGAGAGCGACTTGCGTTCAAGCGCTTAGGGAATAAGGCGGCTACATTGCCGCTTCGAGTTTCCGCTGGCAGCCGGTGCAGGTCTTCACGAAGGGGCTGTGGACGAGGCGGTTCTTGTCGATGAGGTTTCCGCAGGTCATGCACACGCCGTAGGTGCGGTCGTCGATGCGGGAGAGCGCCTCGTCGATGTCGTTGATCGTCCGGCTGGACTTTTCCATGTGCGAGAGCGCGTCGAGGCGCATGGACTGCGTCGACCCGTCGCCGCCGTCCGGCTCGATATCGTCTGCCGTGTTGAGGCCGATGGTGTTCTTGACGGACGAAGACTTCTCGGCAATCTCGGCGCGGGCGGCGAGAAGCTTCTTGCGGAAGTTCTCGAGGTCGGTGTCGGAATACTTGACGTTGCGCTTCCTGTAGACGATCGCGCTTTCGGTCTGCCGGGCCTCGTCAGCCTTGCGCTGCTGGTTCTTCATCTCAAGGGCAATCGACATCGCGAACGAGACGTTCTTCGCCGAGCCGATGTTCGTCGCCAGTTCCTCTTCCGTCGGCTTCGGCGGAATGACGGGCGCCTTCTTGGTGATGATCTTGAATGCCTTGCGATTCGGGTTCTTGTCTTTCTTGTTCATGCTCTCACCTCACTGTCGAAAAAGCGTCATGCCCGCAAGCATGACAGTCGGAATGATGACCATGCCGACGGCAAACCGCCTGCGGCGCTTTGCTGGTTGCGTTCGTATTCCTCAAAATCGAATTCCACATCATCAAACCTGCTCGTTCGGCGCGTATTATACCAAAATTAATTTCAAGTTTTTCATGCAATTCAGGGTAATCGGTTAGTCGAATGAGTAACTGTTGTACAGTGATATGAAATGCGGTATGATACTTTTTTGTTCTTGTTGCTTCTTGCCGTGTCAATGCGCGTCGTTTTTCGCCCAACGGTACTCATCCTTACCGTCAAGTCTCACTTACGCCGCATGAAGCGTAAATACGCCTTATCCGCCGCATTTTGACAAGTCACTTATGACAAACGGGCGCCCGGCGAAGTCGTCCGCCATGTCCGCGGCGGATTTTGATATAATATCCGCATTCATTTCGGGATCGTAGCTCAACTGGACAGAGCGCGAGTTTCCTAAACTTGAGGTTGGGAGTTCGATTCTCCCCGGTCCCACCAGTTTATGTCCAAGCGAATCATCATCCTTGGCGCGACCGGTTCGATCGGCACGAGCGCGATCGATGTCGTGCGAACGCATCGGGACGATTTTACGATCGTCGCGGTGTCGGCTTTCCGTTCCAAGGAGAGGTGCGAGGCCATCGCCCGAGAGTTCGGTGCAAAGGCGTATGTCGGCGAGGACGCCGCCCTGAGGTGCGTCGAAGAGAACGAGGCTGACATCTGCCTCGTCTCCACAGTCGGGATGTCGGGTCTGAAGCCCACTGTCGCGGCGATTCTGAAGGGCATGGATATCGCCCTCGCCACGAAGGAAGTGATGGTCATGGCCGGCGAGTTCGTGACCGCTCTCGCGCGTCGCAAGCACGTCCGCCTCCTCCCCGTCGACAGTGAGCACAGCGCGATTTTCCAGTGTCTGCAGGGCAAGGGTGCTGTTGACAGGCTCATCCTGACCGCGAGCGGGGGGCCGTTTCTGGACGAGCCTGAGGATTTGACGAACGTGACGGTCGAGCAGGCCTTTAACCATCCGCGGTGGAAGATGGGCCCGAAGGTGACGATCGATTCCTCGACGATGATGAACAAGGGCTTCGAGATCCTCGAGGCGCGCTGGCTCTTTGGCGTGCCCGTGGAGGATATCGAGGTCGTGGTGCATCCCGAGTCGATCGTGCACTCCCTCGTCACCTTCACGGACGGTTCGACGATGGCGCAGCTCTGTCCGCCGGACATGCGCGTCCCGATCCAGTATGCGCTCACC
>JAFYQC010000025.1 GCA_017547265.1 Kiritimatiellia bacterium
AGCATATCCCAAGGCCGTTGTTGAGCAATGGGCGGGCTGACAATTCTCTTTCGTGAGTTTTCGTGTCGGGCTTTAGGCCCGCTTTCGTGTCCTGCGGACGCGCACCCCGCAGGGGGCGGCGGTGGTGACGCGACAGGCGAGGCATCGCCTCAAGCCATGTCGTGGCGACACTGCCGAATGTTGCCGCAAGGCAACGCGACGTTCGCAGGGTTCGTGGTCGCGCGTAGCGCTCTTTTGGCATAAGACAAAACACACGGAATCGCTTCCGTGTGTCTCGTTGAGTTTTAACCAATCGTAGGCGGTCTGAAGAGCCGATGCTTCTGCGCCCTTTCGTCAAATGTCACCGTGAAAGATGCACCATAGGTCTTGTTGATTCGCGCAAGGTAGTAATCGGAAAAATCAGCCGTTCCTTCGTCAAAGTCGTAATAGGAGCGCCACGCACAGTCTCGATGTTCGACCTCGAATACTTCGGCCTCAAGAATAGTCTTAATGACAAGTAAAAGACGATCCTTTGGCTGCCGATAAAGCCGCTTCAGCACCCATACCACCTCACAGAGGACAATAGAGGATATGAATCCCTTATTTGTGGCCGACAAACTTGTTTCAATTAGCTTGGTAGCGATTTTGGACTGCTTTGGCTCGTCTTGAACGATAAAACGCACCAAGACATTCGTATCAATGCCAATCATCGGCACACCCCGCCTGCTATCGCCTCGTCCATCTGCTTCAACGTCATCGGCTTGCCTGACCATTTCACCAACCCCTTCAAAGAGCCAACCGAGCCCTTCTTAGGCATCAACTCTACACGATTCTTGTCAAAAATGACAAAGTCAATCCTGTCCCCGGTGTTCAACCGAAGCATGTTCCTGATTTCAACAGGTATTGTAACCTGGCCCTTTGATGAAATAGTAGTGTACATTGCAGACCCCATTCTTTAAACAAGCCGTAAGTATGATACCATTTCCTTACTTCACTATAAAGAGTGGCGCCGATTTTCCGTTCGCGCCGTTGTAGGCGTCCTCGACACGGCAACCGAGGACGCGGGCGGTTGTAGCGCGGCTTCGGGCGTTCATCTCTCTGCGCTACGCGCGACCACGAAAACTCACGAAAGAGAATTCGCCCATTGCTCGACAACGGCCTTGGGATATGCCCCAAAATTAAATTGTATAGCACAGTTTCGTGTATTTCGTGTGCCGTGAAGACGGTTTTCGTGTCCGGGGTGGCGCGGCAAGCCGATAGGCCAATTGCGGAGAAACGGCGCTGGCGGAGGCGAACGCCTCCTGGCCATGCGACGGTTTGACGCGATTGCAATCGCGAAGCGATTGTCGCGACACTCCGGTTTTCGTGGTCGCGCGTCAGCGCTCACATCGCGCTATTCGTCGCGCTCTTCGGCGTGTAGTCGACGATATCCTCGACACGGCAACCGAGGACGCGGGCGAGGGAAATGGCATAGTCGACGTTGGCTTTTCGGATGTCCTTCTGGCGTTGCTCGTACTGCTGGAGCGTTCTAAGCGGGACCCCAGACGCGGCCGCCAGCTCGGATTGCGACATCCGCCGTGCCTCCCGCCGCATCTTGAGATTGGCCTCTGGCTTTGCATCGAGGTAAATATCGTCGGCTTTCTCGATAAACGCGCGCGGGTCGCGCTCGTGATACGGCGAGTAGAGCGTCATCACCCGCGACGGCGGAATGTAGCGGGCTATCTCGCCAAACGACATCGCCGTATGCCACTGGTAGTGGGCGAGGATCCACCCCGTCCAGTATTCTCTGCTGCGGTTCATGTTATAGCGCGGTTTCGGGCGTTCATCCGAGAAGCCGGTCGCGGCAAAGACGTCCCAAACCATTTCAGGGCCTGACTTGCCGGCGACTACCGTCGGATCGCCCCGTCCAAAACGGTCTGCAAGACCCGAGACAAGGAAAAGGTCGAAGAAGCGGTCAATGTCGACCTTGCAGTCCCAAACCGCGTAGTCGAGCATCGCGCCCATTGTCTCCCTTGCCTGCGGGAGATATATCTCGTCATACGCGCAGGTCATCGGCTGTCATCTCCTCGTCCATTATTCTCGTGATGTAGAGTCCGTTACGTTCGCGCTTCGCCCTCATGTCGCGGTAGATTCGCCGCGCCTCATCGTCTCGGCCTTTCTTGAGCGCAAACCAGTCACTTGCCTTTGCAAGCGTCGCCTCCTTGAACTCAATGCGGGAAAAGGCCTTGCAGGACTTGAGCACGAATTGCGTACCAGGCTTTCCAAGCCGCATGGCCTCGCCCAGCTTCGTGAGGGTTATGGCACCTGAAAGAAAGTTGCGGGCAAAGGTGAAGTAGCTGTCGTCTGCGCGCCACCCCGTGATTATGTCGACCCTGCCCGTGTCGACTGGAAACTTTTCAAGAATGTAGTCGCGCGCATCCGCCGCCAGCGCCGTGTCGAGCTCGAACTCGCGGTTTGACAAAAGGAGGGAAAGCCAATGCAGGACGCAGAAATCTGGCGATTCGAGATCGAGGATTCTCAGACCCTCAGTCTCGATTTCATAACAGTTTGCAAAGCCGTCGCTGTTCTCGTCTACACTCCATTCCTTGGCAAGGTCAGCGCTTTCGGTGCAATAGAAACCCAAACCGTAGTCGTTGTACGGCTTGCCGAAACCGAATATGGGCTTCTTGATTACCCGCTCGGAACCATGAAAGACAGTTTTCCTCATAGCGCAGATATTATACTCCTACAGGAGTATGGTTGTCAATAGGGAGTCCATTGCGCTACGCGCGACCACGAAAACCGGAGTGTCGCGACAATCGCTTCGCGATTGCAATCGCGTAAAATCGTCGCATGGCCAGGAGGCATTCGCCTCCGCCAGCGCCGCTTCTCCGCAATTGGCCTATCGGCTTGCCGCGCCACCCCGGACACGAAAACCGCCTTCGCGGTACACGAAAGACACGAAACTGTGCTATACTATAGCTCATGAATCAACCAATGATCTATCCGGAAGAATGCTATGCCATTCGCGGCGCAATCTACGAAGTCTACCGCGAACTAGGAAACGGTTTCAGGGAAGAGGTCTACCAGCAATGTCTTGAACGGGAGCTGGCGTCCAGAGGAATACCCTTCGAGGCCAAGAAGGAACTTCGCATCTACTATAAGGGCTCACCCATAGAGAAGACCTACATCCCGGATTTTTACTGCTATGGCAAGATAATCGTTGAGATAAAGTCAGTAGAGGCATTGACAAAGGAACATCGGGCGCAATTACTGAACTATCTTCGCCTCACCGGCAGCAAACTTGGGTTGCTTGTCAATTTTGGAGCATATCCCAAGGCCGTTGTTGAGCAATGGGCGGGCTGACAATTCTCTTTCGTGAGTTTTCGTGTCGGGCTTTAGGCCCGCTTTCGTGTCCTGCGGACGGCGCACCCCGCAGGGGGCGGCGGTGGTGACGCGACAGGCGAGGCATCGCCTCAAGCCATGTCGCGGCGACACTGCCGCATGTTGCCGCAAGGCAACGCGACGTTCGCAGGTTTCGTGGTCGCGCGTAGCGCTATTTTGGCATAGAACAAAAACACACGGAATTGCTTCCGTGTGTTCAGTGTATTCCGTGGTTGACAACCTCAGTCGCAGATCGTGCGGGCGGTTTTGCGGGACTCTTCCGCGAGGAACGCGATGCGGTGCGACTCGAGCGCGGCGTCGAGCACCGCCGAGTAGCGCTCGGGAGACGCGGTCCTGACGAGCTTCACGAACTCGGTCATGATCTCGCGGTCGCCGCCGCCGTGGTGGCCGTGCTGCTGCGGGATGATCGTCGTCGAGTCGCCAAGGAACGGCAGAATCTCGATCTTGTGTTCGTCCGCGATAATCTCGCCACGCGTCCCGTAGAAATGCGTAATGCGCGTACGCTGCTGCGAATAGCTCTCCATCTCGAGGATGATCGTGAGCCCGCCGTCGTACTCCATGAGCACCGTCTGGTGGTCGACAGAGTCGTTGCCGCACGCATAGACGCAGCGGCCGTACGGCGACTTCTCGATCATGTTCAGGATCGCCTCGTCGGATTCGTCCGCAAAGTGATACCTGAGGTCGGTGCGGTCGTAGTAAATCTTGTACGCGTCAAACGGGCACTTCTCGCGAACCGACTCGGGGCAGTCCTTGCAGCGGTCTGCCGCACCAGCCGGCTTGTTCTCGGGGCGCCAGTGCATGAGCGAGCCGAAGCTCGTTATCTTCTTGCAGCGCTTGCCCTTCGTCCACCACTCAATGAGGTCGAAGTCGTGCGTACACTTGTTGACGAGCATGCCCGTCCCCTTCTCTTCGACAGACCAGTTACCGCGGCAGTAGGCGTGGGCCGCCTTGCCGTAGGAAATGGCCGCGAGATGGTGAACGCTCGTAAGCTCGCCGATTGCGCCCGACGCGATGACCTCGCGGAGCTTTTTGTAGAACGGCGCATAGCGCAGAACGTAGCCCGTGAGGACGAGGCGCTTTGTGCGCTTCTGGGCCTCCGCGATGTCGACGCACTCCTGCCAAGTACACCCGATCGGCTTCTCGAGAAGGACATGGTAGCCCTTCTCGAGCGCCTTTAGGCACGACTTGTGGTGCAGGCGGTCGGGAAGCGAGATGACGACGGCGTCTGCATCGACGCCGGCGTCAAGCGCCGCTTCCCAGCTCTTCCATGTCGGATAAGTCGCGTCTTCGGGGAACTCAGCCACGGGATCGGCAAGACCCGCGATTTCGAACTCGTCGGGATGGGTCTTCGCATACGACGCATACGCGCGCCCGCGAATGCCGTAGCCGAGGATTATGGCCCTTACAGGTTTCATCAGACGATGATCTCCCATCCGTTGCGGTAGACTTCGCGCTTCGTCGAGATTCCCTTCATCTCGCCCTCGGCGAGCTGCATGTTCTTGGGATCCCAGTCGAAGCCGGTATCGTAGATGTACGACATGTTGCAGAGAAGGCACAGCGTGCAGCTGCGTCCACCCACCTCGGCGGGCGAAATCGTAATCTTGCGGGAGTCGATGCACTCGCAGAAGTTCTGAATCTGGTTGGGACTGTCGTAGAGCCCGGCCTTTTCAATCTCTGCCGCGTACTTCTTCTCAAGGAGATCGAGCGCCGCGTCAAGGCGGTTGTCCTTCTTGACAGCGGCATCGGTGCCGTAGTCCTTGCCGACGGACTCCGCAACAATGTGGTCCTTCATGTAGGTGACGTCCTGAAGCGCCTTGCGGACGTCTGCCGTCGGGCGAACGGTCGTAGCGTCAAAACCGGCCCAGACTGCAATCTTGCCGCGGTTGACGGCGACTACGCCCTTGGTGCCGTAGAACACGGTTCCCCACACGCCGAACGGCCCGTGGTAGAGCTCGATGTCCTTGCCGTCAGTCTTCGACTTGAAGAGCATCTTCATGCCGAACTGGCGACGGCCACCGTGGAAAAGGTCGGTCGAGTAGGGTTCGTCAGAGCGGATGATCTTGTACGGGCCGGAGTCGTCCATGTCAAGGCCCCACTGCGCGATGTCGAGGTGATGCGCACCCCAGTCGCCGTTGTAACCCGAGCCGATGTCGTCGTCGAAGCGCCAGAACATCGGATAGAACGTGTTGACACCGACTGGAGCGAGCTGGTTGGAGTAGGGGCGCCACTTGGCCGGCCCGAGCCACATATCCCAGCCCTTCTCGCCGAGAAGCTCGTAGCCCTCCGACTCCTTCGCGGCGTTCTCGGGAACGTCGAAGAATCGGATCGGATGGGAAGGTCCGCCGAGCTTCTTGCCGCCGATACCGTAGTTGGCGTCGACGTACCTGACGTCGCCAATGACGCCGCCGCGAACAAGCGCCGCCGCCGTGCGGAAGACGCGCCACGAGCGCTGCATCGAGCCGGTCTGGAAGACGCGACCGTACTTCTTCTGAGCCTCGATGACCTTCTTGGCCTCGTCGATCGAGTAGGTAAGCGGCTTTTCGCAGTAGACGTCCTTGCCGTGTTTCATCGCCTCGACGGAGATGTACGCATGCCAGTGGTCGGGAGTCGCAATGCAGACGGCGTCAATCTCGGGATTGGCGAGCACTTCGCGGAAGTCGGCGTACGTCGCGCACCTAGAGCCGTCCTTGTAGTGGGCGTTGACCTTCCCAGCGCTGTTCTCGCGGCGCGTCTTGTCGACGTCGCAGATGGCGACAACACGAACGTTGGGCTGCCTCAGGAACTCGGTAAGGAGGAAGCGCCCCTGGATTCCGATGCCTATCATGGCAACGTTGCGCTTCTCGCCCGGCTGGAGCTCGCGCGCACCGACCTTGGAGGTCGAGGTGGCGGCGAACGTAGCGGCCGCGGCCGAACCCAAAAGAAAACTTCTGCGGTTGATGTCTATCATTTTATTTACTCCTTAGGTATGCGCTATATGCGCGGTAAGTTTGCCAACAATCGAACTTGGAAGCGAGTTCCCAGGGAGCATGCATGTTGAGAAGCGGCGTGCCCATGTCGAGCACCTTCATGCCAAACCTCGCCATGTACTGCGAGATCGTGCCGCCGCCGCCCTTTTCCATGCGGCCGAGCTCGCACATCTGCCATGTGACGTCACCTTCGTCCATTATGCGGCGAATCTCGGCGATGAACTCGGGACCGCAGTCGCTCGCGCCGCCCTTGGTGGTGCCGCCGGTGTACTTCGAGGCGACTGGACCCGCGTGGAAGCGCGCGCGGTTTCCGGTCGAGTCGACATCGGGGAAGTGGGGATCGGACGCGGCCGACACGTCGGCGGAGAGCATCGAGGAAAGCTCAAGAGCACGACGGACGAGGATGTCTCGCGCGTTCTTCTCCTGGCGCTCGACCATCTCGGCGACGGTGTTCTCGAAGAAGCTCGACTGCATGCCGGTGGAGCCCATCGAGCCGACCTCTTCCTTGTCGCACATAAGTATCGACGCTGTGACGTCGGGAACATGGTCGGAAGCGTCGATGAGCGCCTGGAGACCGGCGAACGAGCAGACGCGGTCGTCATGGCCGTAGCCAGCGATGAGAGCGCGGTCAAAACCGACTTCACGCGGCATGCCCGCGGGAACAATCTCGAGCTCGGCGGAGAGGAGATCCTCTTCGTCAATTTTGTAGGTCTTCTTCAAGTAGGCAACGAGATCGGACTTGCCGGCCTTGGGCTCGACCCCGTTCCCCGTTCCCCTTTCCCCGTTACCCTTCTTCTCCTTCGCGTAAGTCGTCCACGCGAGGACGTCGAGGTCCTCGGCGGGGAAGAACTCGTCGCGAGTGAGCTTCGCCTGGTCCTTGCCGAGATGCGGCAGGATGTCGCTGATCATGAAGACGGGATCGCCAGGCGCGTCGCCTACCGCGATGTCGATCTTCTTGCCGTCCTTGCGGACTACGGTTCCATAGAGCGCGAGCGGAAGGACGAGCCACTGGTACTTCTTGATGCCGCCGTAGATATGGCAGTCAAAGTAGACATAGCCACCTTTCTCGTAAAGCGGCCTCGGCTTGAGGTCGAGACGCGGCGCATCGGTATGGCCGCCGACGATGCGAAGGCCGACTTCGGAAATCTTCTTCTTTCCGATCACCGCGGCCATGACGGTGCGGCCCTCGTAGCCGCGGTACACCTTGTCGCCGGGCTTCAGCGTCTTGAACTTGGAGATCTCCTTGAATCCCCTCTTTTCGAGAAGCCGGACGCTCTCGGCATAGCTGCGGCGTTCGGTCTTCGCGATACCCAGATAGCGCACGTATTCGGCGCAATACTCCGACATCGACTTATATTGGAATTTCATTCTTGGTATTATACCAAAAAGAATGCTCCCGCGGGTAGGAATTCTTGGCAAATATGGCAAGGGCGAGGCGCCCTTGCTACATCTTTTGCGGCCGCGCGGTGTGGCAAGGCCGCCTCGGCCTTGCTCATCTCACCTGCAGGCGCGGGAGGCGGAGAAGTAGAGAAGCGCCGCGGAGATGGCGTGCTTCGGATCAATCGCCTCTTCGCTTGACGGAGTCTTTGTCCAATCAGGGCCGTTGAGCCCGTCGGTAAGACGGCGCGAAGTCCATGCCGTGCGCGCATTCGCAAGAATGTAGTCGCGGTACTTCTCACATCCAGGACGACGCGCAAGATCCGAAAGATAACACATGGCAAACCCGCGGGAAAGCCATCCTACCGAATCCTCGGTGGGCTGCATCGCCTCAAGCGGCTGGGACATCTTCATGAAATGGTCGGCCGCCTTCTTCGCATTCGAGAGGTAGATTGCGCTTCCCGTCGACCTGTAGAGTCGCATTGACGCACCAATGAACAAGCCGATGTTGCCGACGAACTCTGCGTTGGAGCGACTGTCATCGACGGCCACATCCTCAAAGACGGCACCGCTCTTCGCGCTGAACAGCCGCTCTGCCGTCCACTTGTATAGCTTGCGGCCCTGAAGGAGATACTTGAGGTCCTGTGTCGCGTGGTATAGGTCGATAGCAACGATGACCGCGCTCAGGTTCGCAGATGCGCTCTTCACCGTTTTCTCGTCGCTCCTATGCCACATGCCGCCACCTATTGCATTGTCGACCTGGTTGAGCCAAAGCGCATCATAGAGCTTCTTCGCCTCTTCAAGATACGTCTTGTTTCGCGTGATACGGGACGCGCGCGCGCAAGCAATCGCCCAGCGAAGCACCTCGTCGTTGCGGCAATTGGCCGCGCGATCGGGGTAATTTGCGGCGAAGTCGTTGTAATAGGCGCTCACTGCCTCTGCCGCAAGGTCTTTGCGCCAGAAAGTGCCCACGTTGTCGAGAAGTAGGTAGAACGCATAAGTCGAAAACGCATAGGACGGCTCACCGCCCTTGTCGTCAGAGAGAAGCGCGACATCGCTGGAGAGACGGAACTTCGACCATATCGCCCTCGTGGCGTCACCCCCGCGGTGGTACCAGTACATCTCCCAGTCTTCGATGCTCGCGGACAGATCTTCGTTGGGTGCCTTTGGAATATCTTCCGACGTACATTCGTTGGATACACATCCGGCAAGCGCCGCAAGCAACACGAGAAACGGCATCTTCCTCAAGGTCGTCATTTTCCTCTCTGCCTAAGAATTTCGTACATGGCGACAGAGGCGGCTGTCGCGGCGTTCAGCGACTCGAAGCCGCCGGGCATTGGCAGGACGGCTACAAAGTCGCACTTCTCGCGCACAAGGCGAGAGATGCCGTTACCCTCCGCACCGACAACGAGACCGACGCGTCCCTTGAAGTCGATGTCAGTGTAGTTCTTCGCATCCTCGCCCCAGTCAAGACCAGTGAACCAGAGCCCGGCCTCCTTTAGCTCTTCAATCGCGCGCGGCAGATTGACGAC
>JAFYQC010000281.1 GCA_017547265.1 Kiritimatiellia bacterium
GACACCGCTCTCTGATGAGTAGCGGATTTGGTATAATATCACCGCTGAATGCTTTGGAGAGGCTATGGGAAATCATGGAAGGAAAAAGATAATTGAAGTTGTGGGCGCCATCATTAAGGATGGCGATCGCTACCTTGTCGGACAGCGGGCTGCAAACAAGGCGCAAGGTGGCCTTTGGGAATTCATGGGTGGCAAGATCGAGCCCGGTGAAACTCCTGAACAGGCTCTAGCGCGCGAATGCCGCGAAGAACTAGCGCTCGAAATTGAGAATGAGCATATCATTGATTCTGTCGTGCATGAATATCCAGAAAAGACAATTCGGCTAACGCTTATTTCGTGTTCACCTAAGTTTGGTTCAATTCCTAAAGCCTTAGAGCATCAGCAGATCCGTTGGGTTACCGTTGAGGAAATGGCCGAGATGCCGTTTTGTCCAGCAGACACGGATTTGTTACCGGTATTGTTTCCTTCGTAAAGGAGAAATTGACATGGACTTTGACATTACTCGTCCCGGGCTCTACTACCTTCTCAACACACCAGCAGTACAAACGCGGATTCGTGAACTCGGCATCGCATCTCGTGTCTGCTTTGAAAAGGGCGAGCCTGATGAAATCATCCGTCTTGTTTCTCAGGCGGTGGCGGAGGTCGTTCAACAAGAACTTTCAACCCAGTTGGAACGGCTTGAATCAGTCGATTCAGAAGCCCTCAAAAGACCAGAGTGGATCGAAGAGATCGTGAAGGGTATGTTGAGCGGCAATGCTATCCAGACGGGATCCGAACAGCGTATGCCGATTTCAGACAAGGTACTTACGGAAGTCAAGATTGACGAAAACGCTGCAAATACGCCACGCCCCAATACGGAACTTGTACGGTCTGCGCTTATAGTCCCCGACGGGAAATCACCACAACTTGGGAACGAGATTTCTTTGGAGTTGAGATCGTCCGATCGGGTGGAATGGCTTGTGTCATTTATCAAGCTCAGTGCGATTAACGCTTTCTACCCGCAATTACGCGACTTCTGTAACACGCCTTCCCCCGATGGTTCACCTCGGCTGCGAATAGCAACGACCACCTACATTGGGGCGACAGAACCAGGCGCTCTCAAGAAGCTGTTCTCGCTTCCGAACACGGAGATCAAGGTCTGCTTTAATTCATCGCAAACTCGTCTCCATGCCAAGGCTTATTTGTTCCATCGGGAGAGCGGATTTGGGTCCGCCTACATCGGATCAGCTAACCTTTCCTCTGCGGCACTTTCTTCTGGTATGGAATGGACAGTTAAGGTTTCTCAACAGGAACTGCCTTATCTATGGGAGCGATCGAAGATTGCGTTTGAGGGATGTTGGAATGATCCGAACTTTGAGACCTGTACGATAGATGACATGCCTCGAATTGAGGCAGCGTTAAATGCCGCGCGAATCGTCCAACAGCCGGCAACGCCTGTCGCTACTGACGAAGCCGATATTCTATCGCTTTTCACATGGACACCCCACGCTTACCAACGCACGATGCTGGATCGAATGGAAGCGGAACGGGCTGAGGGGCGGCACCGTCATCTTGTTGTTTCAGCGACCGGTACAGGCAAGACGCTCGTGGCAGTCTTTGATTTTCAGCGATTGTCACGAAAAGAAGGATATCCATCCCTCCTCTACATCGCGCATCGAAAAGACATCCTTCATTCCGCTGCCGTCAAGTATCGTGCAGTCCTCGGCGACAAACAGTTCGGGTGGGTGCCGACTGACGGAATTGAAATGACGAAGGAGAATGTCCGGCAAACGTTTTGTACCATTCAGATTTGGCGTTCGCGCATCAAAGGTCATTCAGAGATCGAAAAGTTTGATCTTATCGTACTTGACGAATGCCACCACTCGGAAGCGGCAGGTTACCAAGAACTACTTGATTACTATTGCGAGGACATCGACTCTGGTAGGACGGACATTGTCGGGCTTACAGCGACGCCGTTTCGCTCAGATGGACAAGACATCCGTGAAAGCTTCGGCGGCTCGTTTACGCACGAATTGTCTCTTCCAGAAGCCATTGAATACGGGCACATTGTTCCGTTCGATTATTTTGGCATTGATGACGACTCTGATTTCTCAGACGTGAACTGGGGAATTTCTGAGGAACATGACATAGAGGAAGCGATTCTTTCCAACGGGAAGCATCTTGAAAATGTCTTTAGAACACTTTTTGAACATGTTGAAGGGAAAAGGAATTTGCGCGCGATCGGATTCTGTGCCGGAGTCCGACATGCGACCGCCGCAGCGGATTATTTCCAGTCTCATGGTGTTCCTTCTGTGGTTTTGACAGGCAACTCGACGCAGGAACAACGCGAGGACGCAATGAATGCGCTTAGCGCAATTCCGCCGAAAATCAATTTGATTTTCACTGCCGACCTTTTCAACGAAGGTGTTGACATCCCTGCCGTCAACACGGTGATGATGTTACGCCCCACGAACAGTCCTCTCGTGTTCCTGCAGCAACTTGGGCGCGGACTCCGTCAGGCCCCTTGCCAGTACGGGAAAGATGCGCTTCTTGTTTTGGACTTTGTCGGGAACCACAACGCCAAGTTCAAGGGGTATCTCCGGTTTAAGTATC
>JAFYQC010000282.1 GCA_017547265.1 Kiritimatiellia bacterium
GCACGGCGGCGGGCACGTTGCCGCTCGGCGTCAAGCAGCGCCTCGCGATGGCGGCGGCGCTCCTGCACGAGCCGGACGTCCTCTTTCTCGACGAGGCCACGAGCGGAGCCGATCCCGCGACGCGGCAGGGATTCTGGACGCGCATCCGTGCCCTCGCCGACAAAGGCGTGGCGGTCGTCATCACCACGCACTATCTCGACGAGGCGGAGTTCTGCGACCGGATGATCATCATGCAGGACGGCTGCGCCGTTGCGCCGGGTTCGCCCGCAGACATCCGCGCCGCCGGACGGTCGGACAATCTCGAAGAGGCGTTCGTCACCCTCATCAGGCGCAAGGAGGCAAAGCCGTGAACTTGCGGCGGATAGCGGTGCTGGTGAAGAAGGAGCTGCGGCTCATGTTCCGCGAGCCTTCGTTCTTCCTGATCGGCGTGGTGCTTCCCGCCGTGCTACTGGCGGTTTTCGGCTTTGCGCTCTCGATGGACATCAAGAACGTCCGCCTTGCCGTCGTCCAGCCGCGAACGAGCGCAGCGGCGACGGAACTTGTCAGCCGGTTCAAGGCGTCCGATTGCTTCAGCGTCCGTATCGTCACTTCGCCGAAGGAGGGAGAGGATCTGATGCGGCGGCGCGAGGCGGATGCGTGTCTCTTTTTGCCGCAGCACGGCGGTGCGCCGTCCGTTGCCGTCAATGCGACTTCGCCCGCCATCGCGAAGGCGTATGAGAACGCGACAGTTGCCGTGATGAATGGGCGAGGCTCCAGTTCTCCCAGCGTTCGCGTCTGGTACAACGACGCGAACGACTCGAAGTGGCATCTCGTGCCGGGCGTCGTGGTGCTGGTGCTGGCGCTCATCGGCTGCATGCTGACCTCGCTCCAGATGGCCAAGGAATACGAGCATGGAACGCTCGAATCGCTCTATGCGACGCCCGCCACGCCGCTGGAGGTCATCTTGGCGAAGATCGTCAACAACTTCTTCCTCGGATGCGTGGCTCTCGCCATCTGCCTTGCTGCGGCGCGGTTCGTCTTCGGCGTCCCCTTGCGCGGTTCGGTTGCACTGACGGTTTTTGGAGCGTCGCTCTTCCTTCTTTCGCAGATGGCGCTCGGGCTCGTCATATCCTCCGCCACCAAGTCGCAGTTCCTTTCGGCGGAGATTGCGATGATCGTCTCGTTCATGCCCGTCTTTCTGCTGTCCGGCTTCCTCTACGAAATCGAGAACATGCCGCGTGCGCTCCAGATTGTCACGCTCTTTCTCCCGGCGCGATGGTTCGTCGAGTTTCTCCAGACCATCCTGCTCGTGGGCGATGTCCGCACCGTCCTTCTGCGCGATCTCGCCGCGCTTGCCGCCTTTACGCTCTTCTTCCTCGCCGTGGCGCGGTTCCTCAACCCGAAGAAAGGAACGCTCAAATGACACGCTTCCTTTCGCTTCTCAAGAAAGAGCTGCTGCAGCTCGTCAAGAACCCCAAGACGCGGGCGACGGTGTTTGTTCCGCCGCTTCTCCAGCTCTTTCTGCTGGGTTATGCGGCGACGATGGACTTGAAGAAAGTGCCGTTCGCCGTCCTCGACCGCGCCAACACATCCGAAAGCCGCAACGCCGTCGCACGTTTCGCCGCCTCGGATGTATTCGACTTCAAGGGGACGCTTGCGGACGAATCTGCGCTCAAGCGGTGCATGGACGAAAAGAAGATCAAGCTTGCACTCTCCTTCGCCTCGGACGGCTCAACCCAGATCATCGCCGACGGACGCAACACCACGAGCGCAAACACCGCCATCGGGTATGCGCAGGAGATTCTTGGCGGTCGCGCTTCTGCGCGATCCTCCCGTCTTCAAATTCGCGGCTGGTTCAACCTCAACTTCAATGCCCGCTGGTTCATGGTACCGTGCCTCTTGGCGATTCTGGTGCTTCTTGCGTTGACGCTCCTCGTCGCGCTCTCCCTAGCCCGCGAACGCGAAGAGGGAACGCTCGACCAACTGCGGCTCACGCCTTTTACGCCGGTGCAGATACTCGCGGCGAAGGGACTCTCGGGCGTGATCGTGGGACTTTGCCAACTTGCGCTTTGCCTTGTGGTCGTCAAGTTCCATTTCCGCATCCCGTATGTCAGCTCGTGGGGACTGCTCCTCGCGCTATTCGTCTGTTTCCTCGCGGCGGCGGTCGGCATGGGTCTGCTTGTCTCGGTCTATTCGAGGAATCTTCAGCAGGCGATGATCTTGACCTTCCTTTTCGCCATCCCCCTTGCCATGCTTTCGGGGATGGCGACGCCTGTTGCGTGCATGCCGGACTTTCTGCAAAAGGTGGTTCTCCTGAATCCCGTCCGCTGGGCGATAGACGCATTGCAGCGTCTCTTCCTCGAAGGCGCGACATTCGCGGACGTCTGGCCGTCCTATGCCATCCTCGCCGCCATCGGTTCGTTCGCATTCATCCTTGCCGCAGTACGATTTTGCAGGAAATGAGGGACAATACATCACTCCTTGCCACAAAAGCCCGACACGGGCCAACGTCGCGCGTTCTGGCGCGGCGGGCGGTTGCGGGTGGTTACTTGATGCGCTTGCCGAGCTTCTTTGCCTCGGCGAGGAACTTGGTGCCGTCGATTGCGTCGAGCTCGTACACGCCGTCGGCGCAGACCATGCCAGCTTCCTTGCTGCCCTCGTAGCAGTCGAGGAAGCCACGCAGCGCCGCGATGGGGCCGTCGAACTTCGAGCGGTCGGTGTCCGCCATCGTGAGTAGGTAGTAGAACCGCTTGTTGGTGAGATTCGGATAGACGACTACCGTGCGGTCGATGAGCGCCTTGAGTTGGGCGCAGATGGAGTAGAAATA
>JAFYQC010000283.1 GCA_017547265.1 Kiritimatiellia bacterium
ATCGCGCCGATGTCGCGCTGACGGAGCTTGAACCACGTGAGAACCACGCTCGGGAGAGAGACGACGAGGATGAGCGCCACGATGGAAATCGCGATCTGGAGCGCAGTCATGTTCGAAATCGCCGCCATGAGCGCCGCAGCAGCCGAACCGACCATCGCGACGCCAATGCCGATAGCCGCCATGGAACTTGCCATCGCAGCTCCCCTGCCTGCGCGGACTGCGCGCCTTGCTCGACGTTCTTCTGCGCGGCGGCCTGCTTGTCGCCGAGGAACTTCTTGACGGCGGCCGCGATGCCCTCGCCAAGCTTGCGCCAGGGAGCCCAAAACGCCTCACGAAGCGACACCTGCGCTTCGACGACCTTCGTGACGACGGCCTCCCAGTCCTTTCCGTCGCGATCGTAGAAGACGCCGTTTCTGCCGACGTAGAGCTGCGCGACAGCGCCAGCCGTGACAACGGCGCAGATCTGCCGCGTCGCGCCTTCGGACGGACGCGAGAGCTTCAAGTAAATAACGCAGCACTTCGAGCGTTCGGCAAGCGCGGAATGAGCGGCCTCGCTCTCGACATGGAAGCAGAGGTTCATCTCCTTTGCGTCGATCCTGAGGACGCCCGTCTGGAAGATGGCGAGATCCTCAAGATCGTAGAGTCGCTTCATGTTGACGTAGTTCTCGAGGAACTCGACAAGGTGCAGCTTGTAGCGCAGGACGCGCTCTTCGTCGTCGAGCTCGCCCTTCTTGCCGGCGTTCATCACCGGCTTCGCGGCAACCCACGCGCGGTAGGCGGCAAACGCGCCCTTCACCTTCTTCCATTCAAGGCGCGAAAGCATGTCCTTCTCGCCGAGCACGGGCTTTACGCACTTCTCCGCAAACGCGAGAATCGCCTCGAGGTGCTTCGGGTTGAGATGGTCCTTGAGCGGCAGCTCCTTGTCGGGATCTTCGGTGACGAGCGGCATGTCCTCAGGCGGGAGGAAGAACGCATCAATGACCGGCTCAACAGCAGCGAGCGCCGCGTCAGCGTCGGCCGTCGCATCTCCGGCGACGGCGACCTCGGGCGTCTTGCCCTTCGCCTCCCAGTCGGCAAGCGCCTTCTTGTCCTCGTCGGACGGTTCGAGCGCCGCGAGATCGGCCTGCTTAGCCGTAACGTCCGCGAGCGCCTTCTCCTCTGCCTCGCCGGCGGTGAAGAGGGAATCGAAGTCGACGTTCTTCGCCTTGAGGAAGTCTATCGCCGCGAGAACTTCGGGCGTGCGGATGCGTCC
This sequence comes from Kiritimatiellia bacterium, assembly GCA_017547265.1. The sequence goes on from JAFYQC010000283.1 coordinate 1,253, forward strand.
GTCATGGTCGGAGTCCATCAGCTCGAGCATGCGAAGGTCGAACCTGACGCCAGTCGTCGGCATCGAAAGCGCGATCCACTGCTTGCGGTCGAGTTCTGCGAGAGCGGCGACATCAGCACCGCACGTAAGCGAAACCTGGCGCATCCTTCCGGCCCTGAACCATTTCCAGCTGTAGCTCATTTTAATTCTCCTTGGATTATGACTTTAAAGGCGTTTCCTGATATTTTACCATAAATACGCCGTGCCGTCCTAAGAATCTAGGTTGCCTTACCGCAATTTTGCCACGGAATTACGCTACCGCAGACGCAGGGCATCGCCTTCGCGCATGGCGTCGTTCGCGAAGAGAATCGGCTGAGCTGCGGGAGTATCAAGGCAAACCTTGAGCAACAGCGGCACATCCGCAGCGGACTTGCCAGGGAGGGGCAGGGTATAGACCTTGCGAGTACAGGGGGCGAGCTTGCGCAGATCCAGGTCAACGGGCATGACAGAGCCCCCTGAAACGAGCTCGGCACGGCACCTGCAGAGAAGATGTCCAAAACCGGTGTTCTCTATGTCGACGCTTACGAAACCTGTGCTGAACTTTACATCCCTAACCACAAACCTGTAGCCCATGTGCGTCAACATGAACCTGCGCAGATCGGTACCATACCACTCGGATAGGTCAGGCATTCCCTCGAAGTCGTAGTCGTGCGTGAGCACAAGGCGTCCAATGCGAGCGGCAAGGACGTGCCGCTTCCCGTTAATGTTCCTCAGGTAGCTAAGATGCGTACGGTAGAACTCCTGCACTATGTTGTAGCGCGAGAGGTCGAAGAGCGGAACCGCCTCTGCCTCGGCCTCCTTTATATGAGCGAGTTCGCCGCCGTAGGGCATATTTCTCCGCGCCTCCAGATACTTGACCCCCTGCTCGCGGTTCATCCACATCTTGCCGTTCCGCCATGTGCCATAGTCGCCCTCCGTCCCAAGGTAACCGTCGTTGAAAAGGCCTATTCGTCTTTGGGCGGGCTGTACCTTGTAGTATGTCCCGTCCTCTACCTCGCGCATAAACTCGTCCACGTCCTTGCCCGAGTAGTCGAGCACCCATTTCGGATAGCGAACAAGCAGAGCTGTCTCCTTCGCGAGCGATTCCAGCCACGCGTCTCCGATTGCGCGAATATGGTGCGGCTCGCGGTAGTTATTGGAGTGCATTTCTCCCCATGGACCGGTCATGCCGCACTCTACGGCGTGAACTACATCTGGGAACGCTCCCAGTATCGGCGCCAACTGGCGCACATGCCCCACGAGGACGTTGAAGTCGGTCGGCTCGGTCCCTTCCTCGGCTCCGCTCGTGTAGCCGAAGCGGACGATAAGCATTGCGCCGTTCGCACGGGCGTTCACAAGCGTATTGGATATCGCAGCGAGCGCATCTGCGCTGATGGGCTTGTCCCTGCCTCCGATGCAGCCTGACGGCGGCATCTTGCCTTTGTACTCGTTCCCGCCCGAAAACTGGCCGATATTCCATAGCCACGAGCAGAACCCCTTCGGCGACCCCGCCTCGTTCCCCTGCTCCATCAGGACATGCCATCCCCCATGCGCATCGCCTCGCGCGGGATTCTGCTCAAGCGTGGAGCACCCATCCCTAAACCGCGAATCGTCAACACGCTGAACATCCTGCATGAGCGATGTGCGCCGATCACGCACGAGCATTGGCATTATCTCTTCTTCGAAAGTCTTGTCGAGGTCGAAGTAGCAGACACCCACCATGCCACGTTCAGTCGCAAGCGCCGTCTGCCGCCGCACGGCATCTGCATCCAGCGTAACGCCGTCTGCTGTGACACCGATCCCTGAAATCGTCTTCGCAGCACGCTTTGCGTCCTTGGCCTGCTGGTTGAGATAGCGGACATATTTGTTCTCGTCCGCCGTGTAGTTCATAGGCAGCACATAGTCCAGAAGTCCGCGATCAACCCAGTCATGCCAATCCTGCCCAACATCCTTGCGACAACTTGGATACGACGGAAATACCGCTGCCGAAAGCAAGATGCCCGGACGCACTTTCTTGACACGGCGACCGACGTCTTCCACGAACCCCGTAATCAGTTCCGGCCGGCGCTCTGCCTTGCTCTTAGAACTCCAGCGCACGTAGTCAAGGTGGATTCCGTCAACTTCGTAGTCGCGGGCGATCTGCTCGGCCGCCTCGGCGACCGCATCACGCCGTTCCTTCGGCGTCGGCTCGCGCTCCGCGCCTTGAAAGCAGCATATCCATGCGTGAACGCGTATTCCATGCGCTTTACCCGCGGCCGCACACGCCTTGATCATGTCGCCGAGAATGCGTCCCTTGTGGAACCTCGAATCCATAAACACGTCCGTGATACCGGCCTCGGCAAGCGCCGACATTGTCTTCTCCCAGTCGCCGCCGTGAAGTCCTCGCCCCGTGTGGTCCCAGACCCCGACGATTTTCGGGCGAACCTCACGCCGAGACGCCTTGACAGTAGGCGCTCCTTCAAGCATTATGCCGCGGAACTTCGCGATATCCTCTTCCGTAAAACCAAGTGAAAGAACATACTTCTCTAAGCGCTCGCGCACCGTGTCAGCCGGAAAGTTCTTCTTGAAGCCATTTACAAGCTTGTCATAGCGCTGCTCGTGGCAGAAGTCAACGCCGTGCGAACAGAATGCAGTAGTCTCCCAATCGCGGGCAAGGTGGTCTTCGTCCGCGCCAAGAAGTCCGCAGAGAATGTACGCCACTGACCCAGTCCGATCCGCTCCGGCGATGCAGTGGAAGTCGATCGGGTAATTCTTTTCATCAAGGAACACGCGGAACACCTTAGCGAACTCTTCTTTGCCCCAGCTGCCCTGCATGCCGCCATAGGCGTCGGAGGAAAAATGGAACCACTTCACGGTAGGTCCAAGCGGCGAGCCGGTCATGCCGAAGCATTCCTTGTCGGACCTGAGATCGATGTCCGTCTTGATCCCGAATCGCTTTCGTATGTACTCCCCATTCTCTCCCTCGACGCGGCTCTTGCCGGTCTCCATTCCCTTCTCGACTTTCGATTTGCCACCCGCCTCGACGTCCTTCTTCGCCTGGTGAATGCGGGACGAAAGGAACTTCGCGACGGGTTCACCCGCATACCTCTTGTTCCAGGCCACATATTCTTCGTCATTGAGGTCCATCGTCTTAGGGTCGGCCTGCCATGCAAGTAGCTGATCGAGGCGCTTCTTCGCCTCTTCGGCGGCCTCCTTCACTTCCTTGTCCTTGCCCATCTTCCGTAGCTCGTCGACAGAGTAGTACGCCATGGCAGCGTTGTTGTTGAGCCCAGCCGAGCGAAACACCAGCCCCTGCCGGACGCGTCTGCCGTCGAGACCAATCCATCCGCCGATGTCGCGCACGTTCGGCACGCCTGGGAAGCGGACAAGACGCGGCGCCCTGTCCTCGGTCTTGAACTTGCCGCCGCCTGTCGCGCCGCCGCCGGAAACCGTCCACGCGTATTCGGCTGCAATTTCGAGGTTGTCAACATTGACCGAGGTGCCTTTTACTGACTGATCAATAACGATTGCCCCGCTCTTTGCATCCTTGACTGTCACATTGTACTCGTCGACACCGTCTACCGGCTCCCATGCGAGCCGGACGGTTTTCGGCCAGTAGACCTCGCGCGGCTTCTTTTCTCCGGGAACTTGCTCCGCCGGATGGCCCATCTCCTTCCTGCGGAACTTGGTGTCCACGAACTTTTCGCGACGCAAATCGCTTGACATGTCTAAATACGCCTTCTGCGCATCCGTGAGAAGCGGCACGACAGCTCCCTCGGCCGGCTCAATAGTCTTAATCTCAGCCGCCGACAACGCGAACACCACGACGGACATTGCCGAAAGCAAAATCCTTTTCATAGTCATCACTCGCATTAATTAGGTCTTTTGCGGCTATCGGACAACCATCGTAAAGCCGCTTGCCTTTGAGCCGTACAACGCCTTGCCTGTTCCTTCGGATGTAATCTTGAAGCGGCGCATTCCAGTAGCGGATCTCCACTTCGTCTCGCCATTCGGCCCGACAATCTCCGCCGCAGTCGCAAGCATCTCCCAATCCATCGTCTCGGCAACTCTATCCACGCAGAAGTTCGCGTCTGTAGACGCAATCGTCAGCGAACCCGAAAGCGTCGGCGCAGCCGCGAAGCGCACAGTGCCTGCATTGGCTGTAATGCCGACAACCATCGGAGCCGTGCCAGCGAACTGCACAACGCCAGCATTGACCGTCAAGTTGCTTATCTGCGACGGATATCCCGCCGGCTCATTGAACGCCAGCGTTCCCGCGCCGACCTTGACGAGATTCGCAGCAGAAGCGTCAAGCGGATCGATGAACGTAATCGTATGCGCCGTGTCGTTTGTCGGGTTCTGTGTGTTCACCGTCACCGTGCCAACCATAATCGACGCACGAGCGGCAGGAGTGAGCTCGTTGGCTATCACATCGTACGCATCGGCGGCGGGCCCGTAAGTCCAGTCCGCCGTCGCGCCGAGCGTCGTACCATCCGTCATGCGGAAGCGTGTCGGGCAGTTCGGGTCCTGGACTACGCCCTCGGAGCCTTGAACCCTATATGTCGCCGTATACCAGTTGCCGTTCATGTAGAGCTTCAGCGTGCCGCCGAAGTTTATATAGCGATCCACCCCTTCGTCGTTCTGCCACGCAGACCTCGCGCTGTCAGCGTAGATCGTGCCTTTGCCAACGTAATACTGTTCCTTCCTCCCGGCAACAAGCTGCGCATCGCCGTTTTTGCCGTTTTGGATGGCAAGGGAACCATCGATGACGTTCTCAAGTTCACCATACCAAAACACGCAGTTTCCGTTATGGACAGACATAGAGGCCCCCTCTTCGACTACAATGCGTCCAATGTAACTCGATCCTTCTGTGAGCCCGCGGATGTACTGGTTCCTGATAGTGAAGCTACCACCAGAAAGAACCCTCAGGCAAGATGGATACGCGGTTGTGGAAGTCTTAAACGATACGATACCGACAGAACACGTGCCATTGACTCTCACGTCACCGCACACGACAAAGTACTTCCAGTCTTCCGTCGCGGTGAATCCGCCCAGCAGCTTAAGCGCTCCACCGCCGTCGGTAACCACGCCGCAACTATTGCCTCCAAAATTGACGAACGACTCGATCGTCTGGTCGAATGACGAATGCGACGCAATAGAAGCATTGTCCGCCGTCAAGGAGCCACGTCCGCCGCATGTTGCCGTCAGCACAAGCGTATCGGCGCCGGACAGGGTGAACGGACCTGCCGATGCGCGGAATACAAGCCCGGACACCGTTCCGACTGAATCATTGTAGGGCGTCGGCCTGTCAAGTCCGCCGAAGGCAACAATGTCTTCCGCCGTCGGCACATTACCATCATTCCAGTTCGCCGCATCACTCCAGTTGTCACTCGTCGTGCTCTTGCCGATCCACTCGATTCCGCTGGGCGGCGATTCCTTGTAGAGCACAAGATTGCCGTCAATCGTCCTTGCGGACCATCCCGTCGTGTCGCCGAGAAGCGTGACATGCTCGGCAAAGTCACCGCCAAAGTTGGCGCCCTTTACTACGGGACGGATTCCCGCCTCGTAACCGGAGGGTATTGTAATCTCCATCGTCCAATTGCCTGCACCGAACGCCGCTCCAGCCTCGAACGCAGTTCCTGCCGTGAACGCAAGATGGGCGTTGCCGGACATCGCGAGCGACGTCGCCGCAATCGTGCCGGTAACCGAGAGGGAAGCACTGTCGGAAAGCGTAAGAACATCGCATGTCAAGATTGAGCCGGTTTCATTGTTCTTATTCTGAATGACGGCGTTTGCGTTTCCGGAAAGCGTCACGTCGCCAGTGAATATTGCATAGCGCCCAACCAACAGGGACGATCCCCCGTCCATCGTGAGCGACTTAACGACTTTGTCGGCTTCTCCCCTGTGCCCAAAATAATAGCCTGGGGAGCTCATCTTTGAGCTGTCATGAAGGACTATGTCTCCCAGCGCATACGGATAGCTGTTGAAAACGATTGACGAATCATCCGTTCCCGTAATACCAAGATTCGGATGAGTATGAGATTTGGCGAAAGTGCATGTTCCACACCCCTTGACGGTCAAGACGCCGCTGCTGTTATCGTTCAAATAATGCAGTGTCAAGTTACGACCAGTCACGCCGTCCTGGTAGTCTGTTGTGTCGATCACAGCCTGTCCCTCTACTGTAAGCCGTATCGAGTTGTCCGAAAAACTGAAATCATTTCCCCACAAACCAAATGTCGAGCCGTTGCCGATGCACAGTGAGTTGTCCTTGCCGCCCGAGAACTGCCTAAGGTAAACGTCGGGGCCGTTCAACCTTACCGTGAGATTGGAGGCATGGGTTATATAAAAGCGATACATGTGAAAGGTCCCTGTACCGGAAAGGGTCTTGACAGCGTTGGTATAAGGAAGATAAAGATGGTAGCTGCTGTCATTCGTCGCGCAAAAAGTGCCGCCGTTCATCGACCATGCATCGCTCACACCAGCATCTGGCGAAAAAGGCAACGTGAGCTTTCTGTGATTGATTGTCGGATTGCCGGACACCACAAGGTTGCCACCTGGATTAACCGTCAAGTCTCGTGCAAGTCTCAATTGCGCATTGTCAGAAACGCTCAGTGTCGCACCTGAATTGAGGGTAAGTGTTTCATCCCCAGTAATAGCAAGCTTGGAATTGCCTGACAAAATAAGAGAGTTGTTGAAATATAGGTTTTCGGCAGAACTCCCAACCATGTTGACATACTTTGCCGTTACGTCAGCATTTCCTGTCAAGGCGCATACTGAATCAGTCCTGATACAAAGTTTGTGTGCGGTCGCATCGACAGCCTTTTCATACACATTAGTGCTGTAAAGCGATATCCACCTCGTGCTACCTGTTTTTGGCGTAGAAACAACATCAACATCAAAAACGAAATTTGCCGACGTCCACGAAGTTTGCGCAAATGCATCGCCTGTTATTTCCAAAGAACCTGGGCCGGTCAATGTTATGGTCGCATCACTCGACCCCTTTGTCCTCAGATTTGAAACCTTGACGTCATCCGTAATGGTCACCGTCGTGTCTGAATTCGGGAATACGGCAGTATCAGCATCAGTTGGCATTGCATTGGCATCCCAGTTGCCGCCTGTCTCCCACTTGCCGTCCCCTGCCGCACCACTCCATTCTATATCCGCCGCCAATGCCGTAAACACTGGCAACGCAAAGAACACACAAAGAAGCGAAAGTGAAAGTGGTGATGTTGACTTAGCTGTTGTTACATTCATTGTGCACCTCCAAAATCTTGTGGCATCAAGTGTTTGCGCATATGTTATCACAATATCCGCTGCTCGTCAATGCGGTTTCACCCATTAACACGCAAAATCTGCAAAACAAAAAGACCGCTTTAGGCGGCCTTTTCGGTGGTGGAGATAAGGGGAGTCGGACCCCTGACCTTCTCAATGCCATTGAGACGCTCTACCAACTGAGCTATATCCCCAATAAGTAAGAAGTGGCGCGTATTATCTCATATCGGCGCGCCGTTGTCAATGGCGAACTTAGCCAATCATTCCGCCGTTGACGGAGATGATCTGGCCAGTGACATACGCCGCCTCGTCGCCAGCGAGCCACGCGACCGCCTTGGCGATGTCTTCGGCCGTGCCGAAGCGCTTGAGCGGAATCGTGTCCATGTACGCCTTCTTGACGTCGTCGGGAAGGACGTCGGTCATCTTCGACTGGATGAAGCCGGGCGCGACCGCGTTGCAGCGGATGTTGCGGCTACCAAGCTCCTTCGCTGTCGTCTTGGTAAGCGCAATGACGCCGCCCTTCGACGCCGTGTAGTTCGCCTGTCCCGCGTTGCCCATGATGCCGACGACGGAAGCGATGTTGATGATCGAGCCACCGAGCTGCGTGCCGTCCTCGGCCTTGTTCTTCATCATCGGGCGAGAGACGGCGCGAGTGAAGAGGAACGTGCCCTTCAAGTTGACATTGAGAACGGCGTCCCAGTCCTCGTCGGACATGCGCATGAGAAGCCCGTCCTTCGTGATGCCGGCATTGTTGACCATGATGTCGACCTTGCCGAAGTCCGCGATTACGGCCTTCACGCACGCATCGACCTCGGCCGACGCAGCGACATTGACGCCGTAGCCCTTGGCCTTTACGCCAAGCGCCTCAAGCGCGGCGACAGTCTCGGCGCACCATTCTTCCTTGAGGTCGCAGATTGCGACGTCTGCGCCACATTCGGCGAGCTTCTTTGCGATGGCCGCGCCAATTCCACGAGCGGCGCCTGTGACGATTGCGACTTTGCCCTTCAAGTTGTTCATAGCTTTAGTGATTAGTGGTTAGTGATTAGTGGTTAGGCGAGGGCGGCGACAGTGGCGTCGAGCGACGCGAGGTCGGCGACGTTCGTCGTGGCGAGCGCTGGGTCGATCTTCTTCACGAGACCGGAGAGCACCTTGCCAGGGCCAAACTCGACGAACGAGTCGCAGCCGAGGGTCTTCGCCGCCTCTACGTCCGCCGCCCAGTTCGTCGTGCCAGTCACCTGCTCGAGCATCGTCGCCTTGATTTCGCCAGGATCGGACGAATGGGGCTTGCCCGTGACATTGGAAAGCACCGGGAACTTTGGCGCGGAGAACGCAATGCCCTCGAGGATTGGCGCAAGCTTCTCGCGCGCGGGCTGCATGAACTTTGAGTGGAAGCCGCCAGCCGTCGCAAGCGGAATCGCACGCTTGATGCCAAGTTCCTTGGCGACCGTCGCGGCCTGGGCAATCGCGTCCTTCGAGCCGGAGAGGACCTGCTGAGCGGCGGAATTTATGTTGGCGACCGTGCAACCAGTCTTTTCGCAGAGCGCCGCAAGCTGCTCGCCCGTCGCGCCGACGATGGCGATCATTCCAGAGGGCGTCGCCTCGCACGCCTCCTGCATGAAGCGGCCGCGCGCCTCAAGCACCTTGAGCGTCGAGTCGAAGTCGAGGACTCCGGCGGCGCAGAGAGCGCCCCACTCGCCAAGCGAAAGGCCAGCCGCGCACGCGAACTCCGTCGGCCTACGCTTCTGGAGTGCGAGATACGCCACGTAGCTCGTCACGAAGATCGCTGGCTGGCAGATGTTTGACTTCGTCAGCTCCTCGGCAGGGCCTTCGAAGCAGATTTTCTTCAGGTCGAAACCGAGAACGGCGTTCGCCTTGTCGAACAAGGCCATCGCCTCGGCGTCAGCCTCTGCGAAATCCTTGCCCATCCCCGGAACTTGGGCCCCCTGGCCCGCAAATATGCAACAGTTCTTCATAGAGAGGTATTATATCAAAAATTATTCGCCTCTGTGGACTGGCGAAGTCTCGCGGCTGTGGGGCTGGCTACGATAGAGGGACCAGCCGTTGTTTAGCCAGAACGCAATGCCGCACACCCACATTGCGGGGGCGAGCAACTGGTGGTTGCCGGAAATCTCCATGACCATCACGATCGCAGTGAGCGGGATCCTGACGGAGCTCGCGAGAAAGCCCGCCATGCCGACGAGCGCAAACGCAGAAGGATGCACACCCCAAGACGCGGGCAGGACCCGCGCGAAGAATAGTCCAGTCGTCGCGCCAAGCGTTGCTCCACAGACGAGGGCAGGGGCGAAAATGCCGCCAGAACCGCCAGAACCGACGGTAAACGAGGTCGATATGACGTTCAGGAAGAACATCGCGAGGAACACGACCGCATTGCCGTTCTCGACGAGGCAACGACGGATGATCGGATAGCCGGCGCCGTATACGCCAGGGAAAATGAAGTAGCCGAGAATGCCGACGACGAGACCGCCGATGACGACCTTCACAGAACCGGGAATGCGAAGATTAGCGAACGTCTCCTCGGTGCCACGGAAGAAGCTTATGTAGAATCGCGCCCCAAAGGTTATTACAAGCGCGAGCGCGAAATAGGGAAGAAGCCTCAGCGCATTCTCGTAGGCGCAGGGCGGCATCTCGAAAAGCGGCTGCCATCCGAAGAAGTACGCGTATATCGTATACGAGATAGGCGCAGCAATGAAGCACGGGAGGACCGTCTCGTACTCGACGTCGCTCGACGAGTAGAATATCTCGAAGCCGAAGATTGCGCCCGCAAGAGGCGCCTGGAAAAGCGCGGCTATGCCTGCAGCGAGACCTGCGGCCATCAATATGCGCCGCGCGCGAACAGTGAGATTGAGCATGCGCGCAATCACACTACCACAAGCGGCGCCGATGAGAGTCACAGGGCCTTCGTAACCTGCCGAACCGCCGGAGCCGACGGTCAGGACCGATGCAACAGACTTAATGGGAATAACCGTAGACGTGATGTAGCCACCGTGCTGGTGATACGACTTAATTGCGCTGTCGGTGCCGCGTGCGTGTTCGAGCCGCGCGAACCTCTTTATAAGGACATACCCCGCAAGCGCACCAAGCGCAGGAAGGAATATCATCGCCCAACGACGGCCAGAAAGCCACGAGCCGCCCATAAGGAGCGACTCGCCGTAGTCGATCATGTAGCGAAATGCGACGACAACAAACCCGGTGACGAGCCCGACGAGCATCGACTCAACGAGATACTGCCCTGTGCGAAAGGATATCCCCTTTCCGGCAAGGAGGAATTTCCAGCTCGTTATGGAAATCCGCCTGAACATGGCGAGGTCAATCGAGGACGTCGGTCACCATGCCACGCGCGACCTTGGCCGCCGTCTTTTCGTCCGTCAGGGTCTGGAGGACAACGAGGGCGAACAGCATGGACGCGCCAGGGGCCTGGCCCGTAATAACGTTGCCGTCCGCAACGACTGGAACGCCCGCGCAGGGACGGTCGAGATCGAGCGAACACGTAGGGTAGCACGTAACATGCTGGCCCTCTTCGAGAACGCCGGCTTCTACGAGAACAGTTGGCGCCGCGCAGATTGCGCACAGGAGCCGCCCTTCATCCTTCTGGCGACGAAGCCTCTCGGCCAGGGCAGCGGACGACTTGAGATTGTCCGTTCCTTCGCCGCCGCCAGGAAGCACTATTGCGTCGAACTCGTCCTTCTCGGCCTCCTCGAAAGGAGCGTCGGCGCGCATCACGATACCATGGGCGCTGCGCACCTCTGGTCCGCCCGCGAGAGCCGCGGTAACGACCTCGACCCCGCCACGGCGGAGAACGTCTATCGCCGTGATGGCCTCGATGTCCTCGAAGCCATCCGCGAGCACCACAAGTACCTTAGCCGACATTCTTGGCCTCGTTGCACTTGAGCTTGCGACCGAGAATCTCCTTGTCGGAGAGCGCCTTTACAGCCGCGTCGACCTCTTCGCGGTTCGGCATGTGCACGAACCCGAAGCCCTTGGACCTGCCGTTGTAGCGGTTCGTTATGATGCGGGCGTAGGTGACCTTGCCGTAGGCCTCGAACTCCTTGCGGAGCTGCTCTTCGGTGAGGTCGTAGCTGAGGTTGCCGACGTAGATCTCGATCGACCCGTCCGCGGGCGCGGGGTGGGTCTTCTCGAACTTCGGCTCTCCGCGCTCCTGGCGACGCTGGCCCTGCTTCTTGCCGTAGCCGCAGGAGCCGTTGTTCTTGCCACACGGGCGGAAGATGCGGCAGATGGCGCACATTACGAGGACGCCAAGCACAAACGCGGCGATAACGATAGTCCAAGCCGCGCATGAATTTGTCTTGAAGAGTTCAAGAGCTCCACTGATGCAGTTCATTATGTATTCCTTCCTTGCCTTTAGCTGTTCCTATAGTCACCGAGCGACTTCATACGGCTCGGATGACGGAGTTTCCTGAGCGCCTTCGCCTCAATCTGGCGGATTCGCTCGCGCGTTACGTTGAACAGGCGACCAACCTCCTCGAGCGTGCGACTGTAGCCGTCGGTCAGGCCGAACCTGAAGTCGACAACCTGCCGTTCGCGGTCGGTTAGCGTGTTCAGTATGTCCCTCAGCCTCTCCTTGAGGAGATGTCCCTCTGTCACTTCGAAGGGATTCTCGCTCGAGAGGTCCGGGATGAAATCGCCGTAGTGAGCGTCGTCGTTGTCTCCGACCTTCGACTGCAGCGAAATCGGCTGCTGCGACATCCTCTTGACCGCCCTGACCTGGTCGGCGGGAAGCCCCATCTCCTTGGAAAGCTCCGCCTCGGTAGGCTCGCGGCCGAGCTTCTGGATGAGCTTCTTCTGGATGCGCATCAGCTTGTTGATCGTCTCGATCATGTGAACGGGGATGCGGATCGTCCTCGCCTGGTCGGCGATCGCGCGGGTCGCCGCCTGGCGGATCCACCACGTCGCGTAAGTCGAGAACTTGTAGCCCCGCTTGTACTCGAACTTCTCGACCGCCTTCATGAGGCCGGTATTGCCCTCCTGAATGAGGTCGAGGAACGAAAGCCCGCGGTTCATGTACTTCTTCACGATGGAGATGACGAGACGGAGGTTCGCCTCGACCATCTTCGTACGCGCGGTCTGCCCCGCCTTGAGGACGCGCCTCAGCTCGGAGAACGTCGTCATGAACTCCTCCGCGGGCATGCCGAACTGCGCCTCAAGGCGCGACATCTTCTCGCGGACCTGCGCGAGGTCGTTGTCGCGCTTCTTCGACGGACGGGCCTGCATGAGCGCAGACTGCTTCGCTACAAGCGCACGGTACGGCAGGTAGATGCGCTCGTCGGCGTCGGCGCAAAGCGTCTCGAGGACCTTCTGCTTGAAGCTCAGGTCGATGAAGCACTGCTTCAGCGCTGCACGCGCGTTCGCGAGCTTCTTCTCGGCGCCGCGCACTTCGGCCGCGGTCGGGCGCTTCTTCGCAATCGTCGAGAGGTACTTCGAGCTCGCCTCGGCTAGACGCGCCTCGACGTCCTTGATCTGCTTGCGAAAGCCAGGTATGAGCGCGATGTACGCGTCGCGGTTCTCGTCGAACTTGTCGGTGACGATCCTGTCGAAGCGCTCGGACTGGCCCTCGAGCTTGTCAAGCTGGTCGGCGTACATCTTCGGAGCGAAGAGGAACCTGTTGAACATGTTCTTCGTCTTCGACTCGGCGTCCTCGATGGTCTGGCAGATCGTGACTTCCTCGTCGCGCGAGAGAAGCTGGACCTGGCCCATCTGGTGGAGGTACATGCGGATCGGATCCTCGATCATCTCCGCAGCGCGCGCCTTGGGGTCGGAAGCCTTCTGGTTCTTCGCCTCGAGCCACTTCTTCACGTCCTCCTCGCGAAGCACCTGAACGCCCAGCGCCTCGAGAATCTTGAGGTAGCGGTCAGACTGGATCGCGTCGACGATGTTCGACGGAAGGATTTGGTTAAGCTCCTCGTAGGTAATGTAGCCGCCGTTCGCCTCGCTGCGGCGCTTCACGTCGACGATGACGTCGTTGAGCTCGGTCTCGCGGAGGATGGACATTCCCTCCATCGACGGAAGAATCGTCTCCGCTCCCTCGATGTCATCTGCGCCAAAGCTCGGCAACGGCTGCGGTGGGATGGCGGCTTCTGCGTCCTCGGCATCGACAGGCCTCGTCTCGTCCTCATGCTCTTCCTCGCGCTCTACCTCGGCGACAAGAAGATCGTCGTCGAGCGTCTCGGCGTCGAGTTCTTCCGCGGTATCGGCGGGGGGAAGGTCGTCGCCAGTCGACTCGTCGGACGCGACGCGCGGGTGGCGCTGGCTTTTGGCCTTTGCGGGGGTTTTCTTGCCGTCAGTCGATTTCGACTCCGCCTTCTTGGCAGGAGTCTTTGCGGAAACAGACTTCTTCTTGCCCTTCTCGGACGTCTTCGGCAGCTTCTTCGTTAGCTTTTTCGCGGCCTTCTTCAGGGCCTTCTTCACTTTCGCCATGGTTGCTCCAGTATACAATCCACCCAACTGCACTTTGTCAAGTGGTTTGAATAGTATACCACAATTTTTCGTCCGCGTGTGGGGGGAAAATGAGAATTCTTAACGCAGAGAGGCGCAGAGTACGCAGAGATTTTCGGGGTGGATCTTAGCCGTGTAGAGGTGGAGATGTAGAGAGGAAGCCGTGCAGAACGTGTAGATCGTGTAGAACCAATAAGACGCACCATCCCTCCCGTTACTGTATCAATGCAACTGTATCAATAAACTTTGACCCTTCGCTCACTGCTCCCACGGCTTGCGCTCGGGTGGGTCGAGATAAACCTTGTCGCTCGGGCGGAAGGACGTGTCGACCTGCGGCACGATCTTGGCAAGTTCCGAAAGGAACCCTATTGAAACCGCAACGCGGGTGGCTGGACCGAGATCAACCTCGACCTGCGAGCCGTCCGGATTGACGATCTCAAGGAAGACGGGAAGCCGACCTGGGCTCTTTACCACGGCCTGGCGGATGCGTACCGCCTTGTCGGCAAGACTCGGATCGTCGTACTTGAGCCGTATCCTGAGCCCCGTCGAAAGTTCCGCGAGCGCGTCGGAGAGCGGTCGCGCCTCGCGGACGGTGAAGTTAAGGTCGCCGACTTCTGGATGCTTCTTGTCGAACTTGTCGTCCTTGCCGTAATTGACGCGATAGGCGACTTCGCCGGAGAGCATGACGAGCTGGTCTACGCACGACTCAACGGCTGAGTGCTTCTCCCACGCCTTCGCGAAACAGAACGCGTCAAGGAATCCGCCCGAGCCGTCGTCAATCTGTAGAATCGCCCACTTCTGCCCGGGCGTTCCATCGGGGCGAGGCTTGCCAAGCTTGACGGTACAGGCGGCAAGTATTCCAACTACGCGCACATCGAGATGCTTCAGCGCGCGCTCTTCCTTGAGGTGCGGATTCGACTTCTTCTTCCACTTGTCGACAGGCTGCGCCTTCAAAAGCTCTTCTACTGCCTCGGGATCGGCGAGCTGCGCCGTCTTGAAGGTGGCGACCTCGGATATGACACGGCGACACGACTGGAGTGGATGGCCCGAGACGTAGACGCCGAGGAGATCGCGCTCGTTCTTGAGATCCTCCGCGGGCGAAAAAGGCGGCGATTCCGCGAGCTCGGCGTCCGACGCCTTGTCCTCGCCTCCCTCGGCCATCATGTCGAAGAAGTTCGCCTGCGCGCTCGCCTGCTCTTTCGCCTTCTGCTGGCACTTCTTGATTGCAAACTCAATGTTGTTGAAGAGCTTCGCACGGTTCGGCTCGAGCGTCGAAAACGCTCCGGTCTTCGCAAGGTTTTCAAGGACACGCTTGTTGCACACGCCCGTTCCGGCATGGCGAATGCAGAAGTCGAGGAAGCCGGTATACGGGCCGTTCTTCTCCCGTTCTTCGACGATTGCGTCGCCAGAGGCGCCAACGCCTTTGATGCCCGCAAGCCCGTAGCGGATACCACGCGCATCAGGGGTCGGAACGAAGCGCGCGCCGGACTCGTTGACATCGGGGAGCCGCAGCTCGAGATCCATTTCTTGCGCCTCGGCGACAAAGCCGGGGAGCTTCGCGAAGTTCCCGATTTCAGAGGAAATCTGGGCGCACATGAACTCGGCTGGATAGTGCGCCTTCAAGTAGCCCGTCTGGTAGGCAACCCACGCGTAGCAAACGGCATGAGACTTGTTGAACGCGTACGACGCGAACGCGCGCCAGTCGTCCCAAATCTTGTCGATGAGAGTCCGCGCCTCTGTCTCGTCCGCCCACTTGCCGATGCGGAACTCCGGGTTAGCAAGGCAGCCCTCGACGAACTTGACCTTAAGCTCCTCCATCACGGCAAGCTGCTTCTTGCCCATCGCCTTGCGGAGCTTGTCGGACATGCCGCGCGTGAAGCCGCCGAGGAGTCGGGAAAGAAGCATCACCTGTTCCTGGTAGACGCAGACGCCGTAAGTGTCCTTCAGGTACTTCTCCATCAGCGGATGGTCGTAGACGATCTCCTCCTCGCCCTTCTTGCGGCGGACGAACGTCGGGATGTACTCCATCGGCCCCGGACGGTAGAGAGCGTTCATTGCGACAAGGTCGGTAAGTCGCTCTGGCTGAAGCGCCATCAGCCATTTCTTCATGCCGTCCGATTCAAACTGGAAAAGCCCTGTCGTCTCGCCGCGCCCGAAAAGCTCGTATGTCTCCTTGTCGTCGTCGGGAATCTTGTCGGGGTCGAGAAGCCCGTCGGGGCCCCGCAGCGCCTCGGGGACACGCGGATTGTTCGGCCCCAAGATCGCGACGCACTCCTTTTCGACGGTGAGCGTCTTGAGCCCGAGGAAGTCCATCTTGAGAAGACCGACCGGCTCGACGAAATGGCCGTCGTACTGCGTCGTAAGAAGCGACTCGCCCTCGGTCGGCATCACCGGCAGCGTCTCGGTCAGCGGATCGCGCGAGATAATGACGCCGCACGCGTGGACGCCCGGCTGACGCATGCCGCCCTCGAGCCGCCTTGCGCGCTCCATAAGGAGATGCACCGTCTCGTCCTCAGAGTTGAAGGCGTCGACGAGCCCCTGCGAGTAGTCGCCGTTCGGGTTGCCGTTCTTGTCCTTCGTGCTCGTCGCCTTCTTGAAGGTGATCTTCGGCGTCTCGGGAACGAGCCCCGCGAGCTTGTTGGTGTCTGCGAGCGGATAGTCCATCACGCGGCCGACGTCCTTGATGACGCTCTTTGCCGCCATCTGCCCGAAAGTCACGATGTGCGCCACGTGGTCCGCGCCGTACTTTTTCGTCACGAACTCGAGCACCTTGCCGCGCCCCGCATCGTCAAAGTCCACGTCGATATCGGGCATCGAGATTCGGTCGGGGTTCAGGAACCTCTCGAACAGCAAGTCGTACTTTATCGGGTCGACGTTAGTGATGCCAAGCGCGTAGGCAACGGCCGCGCCTGCCGCCGAGCCTCGCCCTGGGCCCACCCATACGCCCATCTTTCGCGCATTCGCGATGTAGTCGTTTACGATGAGGAAGTAGCCGGGGAAGCCCATCGTCTTTATGACGCCAAGCTCGAAATCTACGCGCTCGACGATTTCCGCGGGCGTCGGGTCGCCCCAGCGGCGCTTCATGCCCTCGTAGACGAGCGACTGGAGGTAATCGGCCTCAAACTTAATCCTTAGAACTTTTTCATACCCGCCGAGGCGCTCGAAGTTCTTCGGCTTGTCTTCGGTGTTGAACTCGGCCCTCAGCGCCGCCTCGTCAAATTTCTTCGCGTATTCCTCTTCGCTACCGAACTCGGCGGGAATCGGAAACTTGGGCATGATCGGGTCGGAGTTGAGCTCGTATTCCTCGATGAGCCCCGCGACTTCCTGGGTCGCGTCGACGACCTCGGGATGGTCGTGGAAGAGCTCGCGCATCTCCTCCTCGGTCTTGAAATACTCCTGGCCCGTGTAGATCATGCGGTTCGGGTCGGAGAGCTTCGTGCCCGTCGAGAGCGCGAGCAGAACGTCGTGCGAGTCGTCGTCCTCCTTCTCGAGGAAGTGAACGTCGTTAGTCGCTATGACACGGATGCCGAGCTTTTTGCCGAGCGCGATGACGGCGTTCGCGACGTCTCGCTGGCGGGCGTAGAGTTCGTGGAACTCGTCGACAGCCGCAGGGGGGATCTGCTTGCCGTCGCCCTCGCCCTTCCCGGACGGGTGCAGCATCACCTCAAGCGAGTAATCGTCGCCAAAGAGCTTCTTGTACCAGAGCGCGATTTCTTCGGCCTTCTTCGGATTGTTGCCGCCCTTGAGCGAAGTGTCGAGGTAGTAGGCGATCTCTCCCGCGATGCAGGCGGACGAGCAGTGAAGCCCCTCGTGGTACTTCTCGAGAAGCTCGTGGTCGATTCGCGGGTTGTAGTAATAGCCGTTGATGTGCGCCTCCGAGACGAGCCGCACGAGATTGTGGTAGCCGACGAGGTTCTTCGCGTGAAGGCACAGGTGGAAGCGCTTCTCCTTCAGCTCCTTGTGCTGGCGGAAGAACTCGTGGCGCTCGCGGTGGTCATGGTCGACTATGTACGTCTCTACGCCGAGGATCGGCTTTATGCCCTGCTTCCTCGCCTCGTCGTAGAACGCCTTGATAGCATACATGTTGCCGTGGTCGGTGACGGCAAGCGAAGTCATCCCAAGCGACTTCGCCTTGGCGACGAGCGGCACGATGCCGCACTGCCCGTCGAGCAGCGAATAAGTGGTGTGAAGGTGGAGATGTGTGAATCCGCCCATGTAGGATAATATTATACCAAATCTCCCGACCCCTTCACGCAACCCCTGTCGGTCAGCGCCGCATGCCGAAAGCGGCGAGGAGAATCACCGCAAAACCGACGACGGAAAGCGCGTCGGGGACCTGCGAAAAGAACATGAAGCCGAAGAGCGCGGTGAAAACGACGTTCGTGTAGTCGTATACGGCTATCGAGCGCGGCTCGGCGTAGCGATAGGCCGCAGTGACGCCGAACTGCCCGAGTGCCGCGCCCGCACCTGCGCCGACGAGTATGAGGACCTGCGCGAAGGTCATGGGCCTAAAGTCGACTGCGGTGAGCGGAAGCGACGCGAGACACGAGAACGCGCTAAAGAAAAGGACGATCAACGCGGCGTTAACCTTCATGCGCCCGAGCTGGTGAACACACACGTACGCAAGCCCCGCGCCCAAGCCCCCCGTGAGAGCCATCGCCGCGGCAAATGTGCCGCCGCCGCGGAATCCCGGCTTCATCACGAGCGCCGCGCCGATAAACGCGAGGAGAAGGTGCCCAAACTGTCGCCACGAGACGCGCTCGCCGAGGAGAATCCATGAAAAGAGAACGGTGAAAAACGGTGCCGTCTTGTTGAGCGTCATGCCCTCGCCAATGGGAATCTTCGAGAGTGCGTAGAAATTCGCGAAGATGCCGACCGTGCCGAAGACTGCGCGTAGAACTAGGAGAACCCACGCCTTTCCCGACGGCACCATCGTCGTCTGCAACTCGCCGTCCGACAGCCCCCGCCGCTTGTCGCGGCAGAACACCACAAGGGCAATCACAAGCGCGAGAACATTCCTGAAAAAGCTCTTCTGGAAGCACGTAATCTCCCCGCCGTAGTCGTCGCAAAGACGGACGAACAGCGCCATCAGCGCGAAGCCGAACGCGCTTGCGATAATGCAAGCGATTCCCTTCCCTCGATTGCCGAATTTCACCATGCGATGGGAGAGAGTCCTACAGACTCGAGATATTCATTCGCACGGGAAAACGGCTTCGAGCCGAAGAACCCGCGGTGCGCGGAAAGCGGCGATGGATGGGGCGAGGCAATAACGCAGTGGCGGTTGCGGTCGATAAACGCGCCCTTCTTCTGCGCATACGAGCCCCAGAGAACGAAAACAAGATGCTCGCGGCGCTCGGCAAGCGCGCGGACGACTGCATCTGTGAAAACTTCCCAGCCCTTGTTCTGGTGGCTTCCCGCGCGATGCGCCGCAACGGTCAGCGTCGCATTGAGAAGAAGAACGCCCTGGTCCGTCCACTTGAGGAGATCGGGCATGTGGCCCAACTCCTTCGCAATGTTGACGAGAGACGGCGGAGGAGTGACTTCTGGCGGAACGTAGAACGCGAGCCCCTGCGCCTGGCCTGGCTCATGGTAGGGATCCTGCCCGAGAATAACGACCTTGACCTTGTCGAAAGGCGTGCGGTTGAACGCGTTGAATATCTTTCCCGGCGGCGGATAGACGACACCGTTTCTGTAAGCGGCCTTTACAAAGCCGGCGAGCTCGGCGAAGTAGGGCTTTTCGAACTCGTCCGCGAGTATCTTCTTCCAGGACTCTTCAATCTTTACTTCCATATCACTCTCCACTGCGGCGAAACGGCGATTCGCCGAGACGATACTTTTTCTCCTCTCCGACCGGCCTGTAGCCGAGTGTTCCTGTCTCCGGAGAGATAAAGTACTCGACCTTCCTCGTGACGAGAGGAATCCCGCTCGACGACATCGAAAGGACAAGCTCCCCAATGGCCGAAAACTGTTCTTCCGTAAAAGCCCCAGGGGTCGTGCGCGTAAACGAGAGGATCCTGCCCTTTCCGCTCTGTGCAAAATCGTCTCTCCACTCGCGGGGCGCCCAGATCGGACCGATGTCGTACGGTACGTTCTTCGACTCCTTGAGATACGAAATGCTCTGGAGCTTTCCCTTTGCGTAAGTGCGCTTAGCAAGCGGCGGGTTGTAGACCGACACTATCGCCGGCGGACCATAGAGCCCGTTTGCCATCTGCGCGAACACGAAGATGTCGGCCCTCGTGCCGCACGAGGCCGCGTCCACTGTCACTTCTGCAAATCCGCGGTCCGGCACTTCGGCTAGCGTCATCGGCCACGGCCTTATTACTACCCCCCTCGTGGCCTTCCACACATACTTCGCCGCCAAGCCCGGAGTCGGAAAAGTTGACGCAGAAAGGCGGAACTTGCGCTGGCGCTCCGGCGCGCGCAGGACAATGCCGACGCCGAACGGTAGCGCGAACGTCTCCTCGAGCATCGCGTCCGGATAGTCGACGGACGGCTCGGCCTTGCTGAGAGGAATCGAACCATCCAGATACTCGACCTTGACGCGCACCGGCAGCGCAATGCCCTTCCCGGTGATGCTTCGCGCCGCGGCCTTCAGCGTCGCCTCGTCAAAATCCTGCTCGCGGAACGCCGCTGGATGTGCGTTCGCGTTCAGGTAGGTGGCGGCGTTCGTGATTCCGGGTCGGCAAGAGCGCACAAGCCACTGGAGAGTCGAGTTGAGAAGCCCATGCTGTTCTAGCGTCTTCCGAAGCGCAGGGTCAATGGCCGCGGCAGTTTCCTCAAGCGTCTTCGTGACGCGACTTGCAGAATTGGAATCGCCTATCACGGCAAAATTAAATGCGACGTTCGCCGGCATCAGCGGCGCAATGCGTGGGTTCTCTCCCGCCCACTCGCAGCGCACGACATTCGACGTGTACGCAACATACGCGCGCTCAACCGCCGACTTGTCGACGGTAGTCCTCCACGCATCGACAGTCTTCGCGGGCTCCGCGCAAAGCGCCGTGAAAACCAACAGCGAAACCGCCGAAAAGAGAATCGAATTGTACCTAAGCGAACACATGGCGTCAACCTCACTCATCAAGTTTCTCAATGTCGCCGGGCGAAACGGAAACGGCCACGGCCGAGCCGAGGATATCGACGTTTATGCAGAGCGTGGCGCGCCCTTCGTCGCGCTGGACGTACCCCGTGGTGCCGCGAAGAGGCCCGTACTTCACAAGGACTCGCTCGCCTTCCTTGAATGTCTGCTTCAGCGGGCGTATTTCCGGCGCAGAACGCGCGGCGCGGGCAATCTGGCGAAGCTGGTGCACCGTCTCGCGAGGGAAAGGATCTGGAATCGTCCGCACCACGAGATTGGAGCGCATGATGTCCGTACACTCCGCGTGGGAAAGATGCGCGAAGACATATCCCGGAAACAGCGGAAGCTCGCGCCTAACCTTGCGGCGCTGGACCTTCGTCACCTTGACATAGAGGGGAAGATAGTGAAAGCCCTTGCAGCGCGAAAGGCGTTGCATCGCCTTCTTCTCCGTCCTTGGCTTCACGTGCAATACAAGCCAGCGGCGAAGCCCGGCCGGATTATCGGTCTGGGCTTCGCCGCAGGTTTCTCCCGCCAATTCAGGCGGAGTTATGCTGTCCACGCTATCCATGTGGACGGTGTCGCCGCTTTACTTCGCGAGCGCAGCGGAGACGTCAGCGAGGATCTGGCGGAGAGCCTTCGGGACGCGCTTCGCCGTCTTGGAGCGGACGGACGTGTCCTTCGAGGCCTTGGCGTCGTACTCGTCGTACGAAGCGCCGACGGTCGCAATCTCCTTCTTCCAGCCTTCCTTGTCGACCTTGAGGATCGCCTTGAGGTCAGCGGGAACGACCTTGAACTTGCCGACGTTGTTCGAGAGGTCGATGTCCTTCTCGAACGGAAGGTTGCCGATCGGGGTGACGTTGGCCTTGACCTGGCCCTCGATGCGCTGGCAGATCCACTTGAGGACGCGGCTGTTGTCGCCGAAACCGGGCCACATGAAGCGGCCGTCGTCGCCCTTGCGGAACCAGTTGACGAAGTAGATCTTAGGAAGCTTCGTCGCATCGGCGCTCGTGCGCTCCATCTCCAGCCAGTGCTGGAAGTAGTCGGCGACGTTGTAGCCGAAGAACGGAAGCATCGCCATCGGGTCGCGGCGGACCTGGCCGATCTGGTCGGAGATGACGGCGGCGGTAACCTCGGAGCCCGCGGCGGAGCCCATGAACACACCATGCGTCCAGCTCTTCGCCTCGTTCACCAGCGGGATCGTCGAAGGACGACGGCCGCCGAAGAGGATCGCGTCGATCGGCACGCCCGTGGGCTTCTTGTTCCAGAGGCCGTTGAAGCCGGCCTTGTCGAG
>JAFYQC010000284.1 GCA_017547265.1 Kiritimatiellia bacterium
CACGAAAGTGGACAGGGCAGCTGCGGAAACAGTCACGATTGAAAGACGGCCAGAATCGGGACTACCGTCTGTCTCGGTCTGCACGAATGGCGAGCTCGCGCTACATGTTTCGTTCTCTGGCGTGACGAATGTCTATGAACGAGGTTTTCAGGGGCGCCTCGTCGCGCGTCGCGACGGTCGCGGCGGGGTCGAGCGCTGGACCTATGACGCGCAAGGCAGAGAGGCGACGCACACCGATATGAACGGGCAGCGGCGCGAATATGAATACGACGCCAGGGGGCGCATCGTATGCGTGCGAGAGGACGGGCGTCCGCCGCACCGTTACATACGTGACTCGTTAGGGCGCATCGTCGAAGAGTCTGCTGGGGAAAAGTCGGCCATCTATTTGTATGACGAATATGGCGACATGGCGTCCGTCGAGTGCCGTCGCGGCGGGAACACATATATGAAGATCGGGTTTTTCCGCGACGAGTCGACGGGGCTTGTCACTAACAGGGTTGTAAACGGACGTGGCGTCGGGCGCAGCTACGACAAGTTTCTGAAAATGGTTTCGATAGACGGCTTGGATATCGAGTCGCACATGACAGCGTTCACGAACGGGCTTGAGGTAGTTCGCGATGATTTCGGACGACCGTTGTCATATTCCGTCTGCGGTCGCCGCATGCTTGAGAAGTCGTATGATGCCCGCACCGGGCGAGTCTGCGCATTCTCCGTGGCTGGAATTGACGGCGAGGCGAAGCTGTCTTATTTGGATGGATCCGACCTCGTCTCGTCCATCGTGTACCCAAATGGAGTTGTTGCCGCCCTTGAGTATGATGTCGAAGGCGAACTTGTGAAGGTTTCGTATGCTGGGCTGCCGTCTGTTGTCCGCGAGTTTAGACGCATCAGCGACAATGAGGACGACCTTTCCGTAGAGAGTCTGGAGGACGACGATTCTTCCATTGTCGCCAGGGTTGGAAGGGCGCCACTTGCAGAAGACAGGTTTGTATATTTCGACTTCAACGGCTGTTTCGAACGCCCCGTAGCCGAAATTGGCGAAGACGGCAAACCGAGATGGTGTTTGATTGACGCAGACCTCAAGGCGAAAGGGGTCTTGCCATGAGCGCGACGATGCGTAGGTTGGCGATGCCTGTTGCCGGTTTCGCGTGTCTTCTCTTTTCCGTGGCGGCAGAGGCAAGAGATGCGATCGACTTTGGCGAGCTTCTTCCCGGCTCTGATACGGTCAGGCGCTTTGAACTGAAAAACGACGGGACAAACGGGTGGATTATGGTCAGCGTCACTTCCGGGCCAGGCGTGAATGCGACGATCTGCGCCGACACTCTCATGCCAGGGGAGAGTGTTCCTGTATGCGTATCCGTTAGAACTGGGTCGGGGTCTGGAATTTTTGAATCATACTTCGAAGTACATGTCTTTGGACGCGAGCCAGATTTAGTGAAATTTTTTGTTCGCGGCAGTGTAGTGGACGGCGATACATCAGGGAAGACCCTTGTCGAAGACGCGAAGCGCGAGACTTGGAAATGTTCTCCAGAAATCGCCAAGACCGTTCAAGGTGTCTTCGACGGCACCTGGGAGTCTGCGGCAGGATCCTTGAAATACTATCTGCTCGCCAAGTGGCCTTGGGCGGCGGAGAGGGACAGGTTTCTCGTGCGGAAGAGGATACCGCCAGTGCTTCGCGCTGCCTATGCGGAACTCGGAGGCGAGGACGCCAATGGCGGAAATCCTTTGAAGCCGTTTGTCGGGGAGCCTCTCGACCCGGAGGCTGCGCAGTACTACCGGCTTCTTGAACGTTGTTTTGTGCGCAAACAAGATATCCGCGACAGGATTGCTGCCGAGAAAGCCAAGCGGGAGCGTGAGAAGAAGATGGCGGAGTTTGCTGCCGCGGCTGAGGCAAGGCGGCAGGCGCGGATCAAGGCCGACGAGGAGAAGCGGAAGGCGTTTTGGGCTGCGGGGGAAGCTGACAGGCAACGCTTAGAAGCTGAGAGGCGACGGTTGGAGCACGGGAGACAGCTTGCCATTGACTCAAGGGAGCTTCGCGTCTGGCGTCCCCCAGAGTACTTCACGGAATCCTTCGCCACCAACCAGTGGCTTGAGTTCCTCTGCCGCGAGATGTGCATCCCGGGCGACGCCCGCGGCGATCCGTACCGCAAGTGTCTTGCACAAGCAATGGTACCGGAATTTCTGCATGTATGCGAGCGTCCTTATTCCAATGTGTGCGAGCGCATGATCGTCGAAGGCGCCAAAGATATCGACCCAAAGTACAAGGCTGGTTTTCGGACTCGGATGTGCTTCTGGTGGCTCTACGGCAAAGGCCACAAACGGGTCGTGTCGTTTACCGACGAGTCGGGGAAGAAAAGAAACGCCTTGGCGCCATCTGGCGTCTATGCCTGCGCCGAAGACGGGCGGAAGGGAGATTGCTACAGGTTCCTGGGGGCGACACACGGTTATATGTATTTCAAGGTCAACGGAAAATTTGAAGGCGCTGGGACATCGGAGATGTTGGAGAATCGCGACAAGGGCGTAAACGCTGCGGTTGCATGGTGCTCGGCCTTAAACTCCGAGAATCCCACAGACGATTCATGGCAACGATGTGTCTATCCCTTCATTCGCGAGGCGTTTGTTTCTGACTTGCAGATGTTTGAGGGCTTTGTCGCGAAGATTGGCGAATTTCTTGGCGCGGATACATGGCTCATGTCGGTTTTAAAGTCGGATTTGGAGACGTCTCGCAAAATCGAAGCGCTTCTTGAGGAAAGCAAGGCTGCGCGCTCACGGCCTGCGGCTACCGGCAAGTAGGCGCACAAATATTCTACGAAAGGAGAAACCCGATGAACCTGGTAGAGAAGATCAAGGAAAAGGCGCGGAATAACGTCAAGCGCATTGTCCTCCCCGAGGGCGACGAACCGCGCACCGTAGCGGCGGCGAAGATCATCAAGGACGAGGGGATTGCAGAGCCGATACTGCTCACGAAGGAGCAGATCGAAGCTCCTTCCAACAAGGCGAAGCTCGACGCTTACGCCGCGGCGCTCTACGAACTTCGCAAGGCGAAGGGGCTTACCGAGGAGGCGGCCGCAAAGCTCGTGGCCGACCCGATGTACTACGGCATGATGATGGTTAAGATGGGCGATGCCGACGGACTTGTTTCCGGCGCCGTCCATTCCACTGGCGACATGCTGCGCCCCGCGCTGCAGATAATCAAGACCGCTCCCGGCATGAAGCTCGTCTCGTCGAGTTTCTTGATGGAGTGCCCTGACCGCTCTCTTGGCGAGGACGGGCTTCTCGTCTATGCAGACTGCGTTGTAAATCCTTGCCCGACGGCGGAAGAACTCGCTCACATCGCGATTGCGTCCGCGGAAACAGCGCGGACTCTTTGTGGCATTGCCGAGCCTCGCGTCGCGCTTCTTTCCTTCTCGACGAAGGGGAGTGCCAGCCACGCACTCGTCGACAAGGTGCGCGAGGCGACGGAGATCGCCCATTCGCTTGCGCCAGACCTCGCGCTTGACGGCGAGATGCAGTTTGACGCGGCAATCGTTCCCGAAGTCGGAGCGTCAAAGGCGAAGGGGAGCCCCGTCGCGGGCCGCGCGAACGTCTTTGTGTTCCCCGACCTCCAGGCGGGCAACATCGGCTACAAGATCACGCAGCGCATCGGCAAGGCGTCGTGCTTCGCCGTGCTGCAAGGGCTCGCGAAGCCCTGCAACGACCTGTCGCGCGGCTGCTCGGTAGACGACATCGTCTCTACCGTCGCCGCGACGGCGGTCCAGTCCCGCTGAAGTCCCCTTTGGATCATTGCAGACGGGTGTAGGTTTTGATATAATGTTCCTCAATGCAAAAGGCATATCGCAGGCTTCATCGCAAAATCAAAACTTAAACCAACAAAAAAATAAGGAAAACCAAGATGATCAGTTCCAGCAGAAGGAGTTTCATCCGCGGTCTCGCGGGCGTTTCGTTGCTTAGCGCAGGCGGGTGCTTCACGCCACATCCTCGCAAGCCAGGGCAGAAGGTCCGTCTCGCGGCCGTCGGCATCATGGGCAAGGGCTACAGCGACTGGACGCCGATGCTCAAGACCGGCCTCGTCGAGATGGTCGCGTTCTGCGACGCCGACGCCAATATGTTGACTCAGGCGCTTGAAAAGGCGAAGAAGGACTTCCCCGGCCTTGACCTCTCGAAGGTTCCTTTCTACACTGACTACCGCAAGCTTCTCGATGATGCCGAAAAGCTCGGCATCGACGCGATGACGATCTCGACGCCTGACCACGTCCATGCTCCTGTCGCGATCCAGGCGATGAAGAAGGGCATCCACGTCTACGTCCAGAAGCCCCTCGTCCGCACCCTCTGGGAACTCGAGTACTTCGAGAAGACCGCCCGCGAGAACGGCGTTGTCGTCCAGATGGGCAACCAGGGCTCGTCGCTCAACTCGATGCGCCGCTGCACCGAGGTTCTTCAGAGCGGCATTCTCGGCGACGTCAAGGAAGTCCACGTCTGGACGAACCGTCCCGTGTGGCCTCAGGGCAAGGGCGTCGCAGACTGGGTCAAGGGTCACCCGAAGGGCGATCCCGTCCGCAAGGGCCTCGACTGGAACGCGTGGCTCGCCACGGCGGCAGACCGTCCGTTCCTTGACAAGTATCCGGACAACGCCGACGTCTACGATCCGTGGAAGCTCGGCAAGAACGTCTATCATGCGTTCACGTGGCGCGGCTTCTTCGACTTCGGCGCTGGCGCTTTTGGCGACATGGCTTGCCACACGATGAATCTCGCGTTCCGCGGCCTTGAGCTCGGCGGTGTCTCCGACGCGGAGTGCACGATGATCGAGTCCCAGAACGACATCGCGTATCCTCTCAAGTCAATCGTCAAGCTCACCTACAGGGAGCGCGACTCGAAGGTCCGTCCCGGCGTCAAGCTCCCGGCCGTCACGCTCTACTGGTACGACGGCAACGAGAAGCCGAAAGCCGAGCTCATGCCCAAGTGGGCGTCGAAGCACAACGGCCAGGTCCCGAACACGGGCTGCCTCATGATTGGCACCAAGGGCCAGGTCCTCATGCAGGACGACTACGGTGCAAAGTGCGCGATCGCTCTTGCGGCCGACAGCGAGTTCAAGGACGTGTTCCAGCACGAGGCCGCCAAGGCCGTCGCTCGCTCGATCCCGTTCTGCGGCCAGGAGTCCTCTGCTGGCGACGGCAAGTCGTCGGTCGAGATGAAGGGCTTCGCCGAAGGGCACTATGGCGAGTTCATCAACGCGATCTTTGGCAATGGCCCGTACTACGAGCAGACCCACTCGCGCTGCTTCGCAGACATCGAGTACTGCATTCCGCAGATGGAAGGCATCCTCGTCGGCTGCGTCGCCCAGCGTCTCCCGGGCGTCAAGCTCGGCTGGTGCTCCAAGAAGCAGAAGTTCGATGTTGCGGCCGCGAACGCGTTCGTCAAGCCGTACATTCGCAAGGGATTCGAGTTCTAATGAACAGGCGCGAATTCTTCAAGGGGGCCGCGGCGCTTGCCGCGGTCGCTCCTGTTCTCTCGAAGGATGCGTTAGCGCACGCCGCGAAGCCACAGCCGGGCAACAACCCGATTTGGCTCATGACTTCGGCGTTCGCGGGCGTTCCCACCTTCGACGGAGTCGTTGACGAGGCCGTCAAGCTCGGCGCGCAGGGGCTTGAACTTTGCGTTTTCCGCAAGGACACCGACCGCGCAGACCACATCGCGACGCACCTCGACTACAAGGACTTCACGCCCGACAAGGCGAAGCACGTCGTCGACGTCTGCAACGAGAAGGGCGTTCGCGTCTCCGTTGGCGCTTACGACAACCTCATTGGCGGCGACTTCCAGGAAGTCAACCAGAACCACATCCTGAACCTCATCCGCATCGCGGCGATGCTTGGCGGCGACGCCAACGATGTCGTTTGCGGAACCTTCGTCGGCTATGACCAGAAGCTTGGCGCCGAGGACGGCGGGTTCGAGAAGAACCTCGAGAAGTTCAAGAAGGTCTTTACGCCGATCTTGAAGTACGCCAAGGATCTCGGTGTGACCGTGTGCGTCGAGAACTGCCCGATGGAGGGCTGGGTTCCCGCGTCGTCGCCCGTCTGCTACTGCAACTTGCCCGGCTGCCTCGCGGCCCGCAAGCTCATGTACGCGATTCTCGACGACAGCTCGAACCTGCAGGAGACGTACGATCCTTCGCACGACATCTGGCAACACATCGATCCGTCCGACGTCATCAACGCGATGGACTTCTCGAAGCTCAGGCGTGTCCACATCAAGGGCACCAGGAACTTCCCGAACGATGCCGAGGCCGTCAACTGGGGTCGTCTCTTCCCGCGCCAGCGCGTCAACGACGCTCTCGCGGCGAAGGCCGGTCTTCCCGCGCTTCCTCCGGATTCCGAGGGCGGCAACTGGGACCGCATGAACTACGAGCCGCGTCTCCCCGGTTTCGGCGGCAGCGACTCCTGCGACTGGGCGAAGTTCCTCGAGACGCTCATGGCGAAGGGATACAGCCGTCCGTTCGTCATCGAGAACGAGGGCTGCAACAGCTCGCATACAGGCAACATGGGCGCGACGCGCCAGGGTTTCCGTGCGACGATCCTCAACACGGCTCCGGTCGTGTGGCCTCTCGGCCCCGATGGATACGCCTTCGACAAGTCGGCTCTTAAGCCGATGAAGCTCGGAAATGTCAACCTCAAACAAGTCACAATGAAGGACCTCATCTAATGAACATCTCACGCAGAAACTTCCTCGGCGGAATGACCGCCGCCTCCGCGTTTGCGGTCGCTCCCGGCTGCTGCTCGCTTTGCAAGTCGGCGCGTCCCGGCAAGATTGCCCTGCAGCTCTATTCGCTCAACAAGTGGATTCCCGCGCAGGACAAGGAAGGCAAGGTCGCCCTTGCAAAGGCGCTCAAGAAGATCGGCGAGATCGGCTTCGAGGGCGTCGAGTTCGCGGGCTACTACGGTGCGACCCCGGCAGAGCTCAAGGCAATGCTCGCGGATGCCGGACTCGCTCCTGTCGGCACGCATGTCAGCAATGACCGCTACGGCTTCGACATGAAGAAGTTCACGTACAATCCCGAGGTTCTCAAGAAGACCGCGGAGTTCGAGCTTGGCTACGGCAACAGCCTCATCATCTGCCCCGGCGGCGGCAACTTCCCGCCCGGATGCAGCTGGTCGACCGGCCAGGGCGGCGAGCCCTGCAAGCCTTCGCAGGAGATTGATGACTTCACCAAGAAGCTCGTCGAGCTCTACAACAAGGCAGCGGTCGATGCGACCAAGCTTGGCGTCAAGATTGGCCTCCACAACCACACGTGGGAGCATGCGATCTTCATGCAGGACGGCACCTCGTTCTGGGATTACTTCTTCACCAACACCGATAAGGCGGTCTGCATGGAGCAGGACGTCGGCTGGACGACTTGCGCTGGCGACATGATCCCCGGCGTCAACCCGATGGTCCAGTACAAGAAGTATCCCCACCGCTCGCCTACGCTCCACGCGAAGGAGAACGGAATGGGCAAGGGCGTCAAGAAGTTCGACGCGATCCTCGGCCAGCCTGGCTGCGACGAGAACGGCAAGCGCTGCGCCACTCCGGTGAACTGGGATGCACTCTTCCCTGTCACCGACGCTGATGGCGTCGAGTGGTATGTCGTCGAGTGCGAGCGTCACTTCGACGACATCAACGGCGCGGTCATCCCGTCGTTCAACTTCCTCAAGTCGAAGGGCCGCGTCTGATACGGGCGCGTCGGAGACACGCCCCTACCAATTGTAAGGGCGAGTCGGAAATACGCCGATTGGTTGCAACACGGCGACGAAGGGGCGCGGCAAATCTGCCGCGCTCCTTTCTTTTTCGCATACGCTTTGACGTATGATACGCGCGGAATATGATATAATATCCGCCAATTATGACTGAGGGCGTTGGAGTTGTAGAATTGAAGAAAATGAAGCTGAACCTGCCGGACGGTGGGCTCAAGCTTGCCTATGGCGGCGTTTTGAAGGAAATCGAGGTTGCATACGAAGAGTGCGGCGCGCCCCTTGGAGACTCCAACGCGATCTACATCTGCCATGCACTCACAGGCGATGCACATGTCGCGGGCATAAGGCCCGGCGAGGAAAAACCAAGCGGCTGGTGGGAGGAGATGGTTGGCCCTGGCCGTGCGTTCGACACGAACAGGTTCCACATAATCTGCGCGAACGTGCTCGGTGGCTGCACGGGAACGACGGGCCCCATGTCGATCAATCCCGATACCGGTAAGCCATACGGTTCTTCGTTCCCGCAGTACAACTTCGACGATGCGGTAGATGTCTTCAGGATGTTCTTGAAACAGCTCGGCGTTAAGAAGCTTGCTGCGCTCGTCGGCGGGAGCTACGGCGGTCTGCAGGTAGTAAACTGGATGACGCGCTTCCCTGACGACATGGAGAAAGCTTGCCTTATCGCAACGAGCGCGAGCCTGAACACACAGGCGATCGCGCTGAGCGTCATGAGCCGCAACTCCATCACGGACGATCCCAATTGGAAGGGCGGCGACTACTATCTCGAAGGCGACGGCAAGGGTCCGAAGGCGGGTCTTGCAGCAGCGCGCCAGCTCGCGCACATAACATACCTTTCGCGCGAGTTGCTGCAGCAGAAGTTCGGGCGTCGGCTTCAGGACAACTTCGTCAATGCGCCTGCAGAGGAACGAGCCGAGCGCGACCGTCTCTTCAAGACGTATTTCCAGATCGAGAGCTACCTCGACTACCAGGCGATGAAGTTCCTGCGCCGCTTCGACGCGAACTCGTACCTTCACATAACGCGTTCGATGGACCTTTCCGATCCGTGCGACCGCTACGGCACGCTTGATGCGGCGCTCGCCCGCGTTAACTCCAAGGTACTCGTCGTCTCGTACGAAAACGACATCCTCTTCCCGTGGTGGCAGTCGAAGGAGATCGTCGCGTCGCTTCTGCGTGCTGGGAAGTCCGTGAGCTACTGCCACCTTGAGAGCGGCACAGGCCACGACTCGTTCCTTACGGATATCGAGCATCTTTCAAAAGTCGTTGGCGGCTTCCTTTCTGAGCGTCCGGTCAAGGTGATGAAGTGGCAGGAACGCCTGCATAGAAACGTTCTTGCGATGGTGAAGGAGGGTTCGCGCGTAATCGACATTGGTTGCGGCGACGGCACTCTTCTCGACGTGCTTCGCAACAGGAAGGGCGTGAAGGGTGATGGTGTCGAAATCGACGTCGATCGCTACGAGGAAGCAATTGCAGACGGACACGACGTCTTCTGGGAAGATGTCGACGAAGGGCTTACACTCGTTCCAGACGGGTACTACGACACGGCAATAGTTTCCGATACGCTCCAGGAGGTTAGAAATCCGCGCGGGCTTTTGAACGAGGCGCTCAGGATCGCGAACGAGGCGATAGTCTCGTTTCCGAACTTTGCCGCGTACAGGATTCGCCTTACGCTTGCGCTTACTGGCCGGCTCCCCGTATCGAAGCAGCTTCCGTTCCAGTGGTACGACACGCCGAACATCCACTGCATTACGCTTAAGGACTTCAAGTCGCTTTGCGACAAGGAGGGGATCGAGATCCTCGAGGTCAAGGCCGAAAGCCGCCACCTCATCGGCAAGATCCTCATGTTGCTCGGCTTCAAGAACCTCGGCGCGTCGCGTATTGTGGCACGCATAAGAAGGAGGCGTCAATGACACTTCCGCAGAGAATAGCGCATATCGTAAACCATGGACTCGCGGCATTGCATCCGTGCGTCTACGGCGACTTGACCGCGCGCGGAGCGGTCGGAGAGATTGCAGCCGATCTTCAGAAGGAGATTGTGCTCCTTTGCCCCGGACGAGACGCGAAGGAGATTGTCGATGAATTTGTCGCTGCGCTTCCCGAGGTGCGTCGTCTCGTCGACACTGACGTCCAGGCCGCTTACGACGGCGACCCTGCGGCCACTAGCCGCATGGAAGTCGTAATGGCGTACCCGGGGCTCTATGCAGTGACGATTCACCGTCTCGCGCATGTTCTCTACAAGCTTAAAGTTCCGATCATTCCGCGCGTCATGAGCGAACTCGCTCACTCCAAGACGGGCATCGACATCCACCCGGGCGCGACGATAGGCGAGAGGGTCTTCATAGACCATGGAACTGGCGTCGTAATCGGCGAGACTACCATAATAGGGCGCAACGTCCGTCTCTACCAGGGCGTCACGCTCGGCGGTCTTTCCTTCGACAAGGATTCTACCGGCGCGCTCGTAAAGGGGCTTAAACGCCATCCCAACATCGAAGACAACGTCGTGATCTACGCGAACGCGACGATTCTCGGCGGCGGCACCACCATAGGCCACGACTCCGAGATAGGCGGCAACGTCTGGATCAAGGAATCAGTCCCTCCGTATTCCCGCGTCTATAACAAACCACCAGCACCGGTGATAAAGAAAATCGGGTGATGCTCGCAAGTTCGCTCGCTCTCGCGCTTGTAGTCGGGACCTGGAACGGTGAGTGGTTCCCGTCCGGACGGGCAGAGCATAGGGCAAACGACCAGGTAGAACAAGCGACTATCCGCGCCGCAGGACAGATGCTTGCGGACGGAATCTCGGAAATCGACCCTTCGGGGAAAGAAGACATTCTTCTTTGCCTTAATGAAATACGCGACCTCGAAACTGCGCAGGCGCTCTGCACCGCGATAGGGCGCACGAACCTTTCCGTCGCAATCGTCACCTCGTATCGTAGACGCGATCGCTTCGACCAGCAGCAAGACGTCATCATGACGACTCTTCCTGTCGCAAAGGCGAACTGGAGCCGCTGGAAGACGCACAATGACGCGATTCCACCCCGTGGATACGCGCATGCGGAAGTCGTCGTGTCGCCCGCGGTAACAGCGACTGTGTACGCTGTCCACCTAAAGTCCAACTACGGGCAGACTTCGGAAGAGATTGCCCAGACGAATCGTCTCAAACGTGCCTACGCGATTGAGCAACTTGTCGAACAGGAAAAGCCTAAGCGCGGCAAGCCACATCCACCCGTTATAATTGCAGGCGACTTCAACGCCGACCGATTCTCAAAGTCGTTCGAGAAGGAAACGTTGTTCCAGACTCTTTTTGACGCGGGTTTTGCCGATGCGTTCGAAGGTATTCCTCTGGACGGGCGCATGACCCACCCCGGGAGCGGTCGCCACTCCGGGAGCACGCTCGACTATATATTTTTGCGTGGCTGCCGCGTCGAAAGTTCACCAAAGGTGATTCCAGCGCTCAGGATATCCGACCACGACGCCGTATTTGTAAAGCTGAAGTTTTGATGATGGCGCGGAAGCGCGGCGGCGCATGGAACGCGCGATGTGGCGAACAGCGGCAAATCGTGGTATAATGATGGCATGAAAAAATCGAATGCACTATTTTCTGCGGGCATTTCGGTGCACGCCATCGTATCTCTGGTCGTCTTGTCCGCCGCGTTCGGACTTTTTGCGATGGTGCCGGATCGTGCGGATCCGCGCACGCGAACGTTTGTGACGCCAAAGCGGGTGGTCTGGACTTCGGGCGACACCGTTTACGGCAATAGGTCCGTCGTGAAAAACGCCGAGTGGCTACTGGCGCCGCGTTTCGGCCAGATTCCCGAGGAACGCTGGAAGGGCGTCTGTGGCTGCACGATGGAGAACAATGGCGAGAACGCGTCGGTGCTTCTTGATTTCGGTCGCGAACTGCACGGAGGACTCCAGATTGGGAGCATGTGTCTGCGTGGCATGAAGATGCGCGTGCGCTTCGGTGAAAGCGTAGGCGAGGTGATGGCGGATATTGGGACGAAGTCAGCCAGTAACGACCACGCGATACGCGATGGCGTTCACGACATACCGTTTATGGGCGTTGTCGAAATCGGCAATACGGGCTTTCGGTTTGTGCGTCTCGATCTCGTTACCGCGGGAAAAGTCAATCTCGAGTGTGTGCGCGCAATTTCGCTTATGCGGCAGATGCCTCGCCTCGGCGAGTTCAAGTGTTCGGACGAGCGCCTGAACAGCGTGTGGGATACGGCTGTGCGTACCGTACATCTCTGCTGCCAGGATTTTCTCTGGGACGGAATTAAGCGCGATCGGCTCGTCTGGCTTGGCGATATGCATCCAGAAGCGCGCGCGATACTCGCCGTTTTTGGACCAGCGGAAGTCCTCTCCGATTCCATTGACTACGCGATTGCAACGACTCCGTCCGACGGCTGGATGAACGCGATGCCAAACTACACGCTTTGGTTCCTTCGCGTCGTGCGCGAATGGTATAGTTACACCGGCGACGCCGCCTGGGTGCGCGCGCGAGGCGAATACTTAAAAGCGACAGTCGCGCATGTGCTGGAGAACGTTCGCGGAGATGCGGCTGCATATGGCGAAGGTTCTGGCGCCAAAGTGTTTCTCGACTGGCCAACGCAGCACAACAAGCCCGCCGTCCACGCCGGCACGCGCGGACTTCTCGCGCTCACGCTTGACGACGCGGCGGAACTGATGGACGTGGCTGGCGACGCTGCGCTTGCCGCTAAATGTCGCGACGAGGCCGCGAAGGTGCGCACGGAAAAGCCCGATCCCGCTGGGGCAAAGTCCGCCGCCGCGCTTCTTGCGCTCAGCGGTCTTTCGGACGCAAAAGAGATGTTCCGCGACGTCATAGGAAAGAACGGCAACGAGGGAGTCTCTACGTTCTACGGCTATTACATGCTGGAGGCGATGAGCGCGGCTGGCGAGAACCAGCGCGCCATGGACACCGTGCGCGACTACTGGGGCGGCATGCTCGACATGGGCGCTACAAGCTTCTGGGAAGACTTTAGCCTTTCGTGGACAAACAACGCTTCGCGTCTCGATGAAATGCCTGTCCAGGGCAAGAAGGACATCCACGGCGATTTCGGAGAGTTCTGCTATCCCGGCTACCGCCATTCCTTCTGCCACGGATGGAGCGCGGGGCCTGCGGCGTGGTGCATCGCGCACGTCCTGGGGTTGGAGGCGCTTGATGTCGGTGGAAAAACCGTTCGCGTCCGTCCGTTCCTTGGTGATCTCGAATGGGCGGAAGGTGCGCTACCGACGGCGCAGGGCGTCGTGCGCGTTCGACACACGAAGCGTCCTGACGGATCCATCGACACCAAGATCGACGCCCCGCAGGGCGTTACGATAGTTAGGTAGCTGCTTAAAAGCTCTTCATGACAATTGGAGCGACTTTGTCGCAGTAACCGCATTGCGCACATTCGCCGTCGCATGTCGACGTGTGGGCGAACCAATCAGGTGGGAATGCCGCGTTGTCGATGAACTGCGGGAAGAACGCTGGAGAAAACCCAGGCTCGAAGAGGTCGAGAAGGTTGCCCTCGAACTCGCCGCGTTCATAGGCGGACATCACCATGCCGGGATTCGCGTGCTGCCTGGTCGCTAGCTTCACGACATCGACAATGCCTTCGTATTGGCGAATATCCTCTGGACGAATCCATGTCGACTTCATGATCTCCGGGAAGTTTTTACTTTCCCGATAAAGCGTCCAGCA
>JAFYQC010000285.1 GCA_017547265.1 Kiritimatiellia bacterium
ATTGTCCATGCGTCTTTGAAGCCCGCGAAACGAAGCCGTGGCAACTTCGACAATTCGCTCGTGAAAAGGTCTTGAACCAACCCTCTTTTATGCTTCTTGAGGAGTTCTACAATCTTGCGTTGCGCGGTGATTCGGGAATCGATGAGGGAGAGAAATGTTGCGATATGGTGTTGTTCCTGAACGCTTGGCAAACGCACTTTGATGGCTGCGATTTGTGGGTATTTGAGATTCCAAGTGTCAGAGGTTAACCCCTGCGAGTTTTTGCGGAATTCATTTATCAGCCATTCCGTCTTAAAAAGTGAGGCCATGAATTCATGATCAAACTTCGCAGCGTCCTTTAGGATTGTGTATGCAGGGCTTACGATACCATTATAAGCGGACAATCCACTTGCGCCTTGCCACATTCGCATGGTGTTGTAAACCATGTCCCCAACGTGAACAACCTTGTAATTGGACTTGTCCTCACTTGAATTGTCTTTGCCTTCAATATCGGCCCTTGGGACAACTCCCTCTGAAATTGTCACAGACAACAATTCCATCGGCGTTGTGCATCGCTGGGAGCGTTCCGAATACAGTTCTCCGATCCGCGCCACCTCCCACTCCCCCTCAAATCCGAGGAAGCGTAAGCGGGGCACACGCTCCCCAAGATGACTTCTTGAGGGGCGTCAACTGCTGGATTGGTACGCTTTGGCTTAAACGAACAGTTGCTGAAGAAATCCCGTTTTCAGAGACTGCATCTTATCAAGATGTGATTGCGCCATAGCGATGTGTGCGTCTATCCCAGTCAGTAATTCCGCAATCCGCTTCTGCTCGTTGATGTCTGGGGGGAAGAGCAGTTGCGTCTTTCCGAGTTGTGACTTGGAAAGAGATAGAACCTTGATTCCCTGCATCAACGGCAACAGTTGACGACGGTATGCTGTCGAATTGAGGTAGTACCCAAGGAAACGAGGGGCGAACGATATCGTTGGACGGCAGGCTATGGTGTGCAAGCCTGATTCAATCAACTTGTTGGCCACGCCTACCAATTCAACAGCCTTTCCAACAGCCTCGTCCTCTGCCGTGTCGGCAATGACGACATCCCCATCTTGTAAGAGCCTGCAGTCGTCTGACTGTTTGTCGCTGACAAGGAATGGAATCTGATCTCGGTTACAGTCGAGTACATCGCCATACTTGATCAGTACATCACCATAATGAACATTTCTGATCATTCCACCTGCTGTAGTCATTTCGGAGCGCGGCAAGGTGTTGTTTTTCAAGAAGGAGAACACTTCGTCAAATGAGCGGATTGTCCATGCGTCTTTGAAGCCCGCGAAACGAAGCCGTGGCAACTTCGACAATTCGCTCGTGAAAAGGTCTTGAACCAACCCTCTTTTATGCTTCTTGAGGAGTTCGACGAGTTTGCGCTGGGCGGCAATCCGATTGCTCACAAGAAGCAGCAAATCGGCGATTCGGTGTTGCTCGGCCATCTCCGGGAAATGAAGGTAAATCTGGGACAACGCCTCTTGGCCGATATTGTAGTGCTGCGCGCCCGCACCTACCCGTATGACCTTGCGTCGCGCTTCGTTGCTGTACAGCAGGCACTTGAAGAAGTACGGGTTGTACTCACCTATCTTTTTGCCGCGAATTACAAAGCCTCCAAATGTCGCCGTCCGATTGTCGAGATACACATTAGCGCGGCCAATATCTTCTACGGTCTCGGAACTGCGCTGGAAAACCATGTCGCCGTTTTCGACAGAGTACCTCTCCAATGTCGCATCGTCGATATCCACGCTCCCGGCGATATTGTCATAGGTCACATAGTCGTTCTGAATGATGTCAGAGACCGAGACGAACTTGACCCCTCTGCCGTACTTTTCCGCTGGAGCGTTTACGCCGTTCTGGAATCGCAGGAGTTGAGACAATGGGGTTGTTTTCCAAGGAGTAGTAAAGTGCGGGAAGCGTAATTTCGGTACGCATGAAGTATCCCCAAGATGACTTCTTGAGGATACTTTTGAGGCGGATTTCGCCTTTTCGGAAGTAGGCTTCATTTTAGGCATCCTCGCTCTCGGTTGCGGTATCGCTGGCGATGGCAAGCTGCCGCCTCAGTTCGTCAATTGGCGGCAGAGCGCGCTTGAGGTTTTCGGGCATTTCGTCAGCCGTCCTGTAGGTCGCTACCCCCATCGGTTTGTCAAAATCCCTGACGGCATACTCGACAAACGCCTTGTCGGCCGACTTGCAGAGAATTATGCCGACAGGAGGATTCTCATGCGGCTTTTTGAGGTTGTCTTCCAACGCCTGCAAATACAAATGCAGTTGCCCCAGATAGGCGGGCTTAAATCCGCCTTTTTTGAGTTCGACGGCGACGAGCGCATTCAACTCACGGTTGAAGAACAGCAAATCGACAAACAGTTCGTGACCTTCTACCTCAAGCCGATACTGGTTGCCGATAAACGAGAAGTCGCGCCCGAATGCCATGATGAACTTCTTGATGTTGGCCACTATGGACTTCTCCACGACGCGTTCGTCAACATCCTCGCCGTCCGTAGCCTCAATGTCATCGAGATTCACAAAGTCCAGCAGATACTCGTCGCGGAACATTGC
>JAFYQC010000286.1 GCA_017547265.1 Kiritimatiellia bacterium
GAAAAGCGATGTGCAGCACGCAGAACGGGAGCATCGCGGCGACGCTCCAGAAGGAGCCGAGCTCCGGCACAAAACCGGTCGTGCATCCTACGGCAAGGAGATACGGCCCGAAGAGGAGCATGAGCGCGGCTGCAGCCATCGCAGGCGCCACAACATCCGACTGCACGGTCTGCGGCGGCACCATGGAGAAAGTCAACGCCAGAGACACAATATACCCAGCCCCGAGCAGGACAAGCCGTGGAACACCATGTGCCTTAATCATTTTCCTGTCATCTTCATTCATTGCATTATCCTCCCTTTGCACACTCTGCGTTCTTTGCGGCAGAAACCATTGGACATTCTTATTGGCATTCGGCACTCGCTTCGCTCGGCGTGTTCGCGTCCCTATGGGTTGCGAACCCCCGCAAGGGGCGGTTACGGCAACACTACAACACCACCTTTTTCGCCTTCTCGTAGTCTCCCGGTGCGACGAGCACGCACATGCGCGTTCCAAGTCCGCCGTTTCCGTAGCGGTGATAGGAACGATCTTCGCGGAGGATGTCGAGGCGACACCGTATGTGCGCATCCTCAAGCGCTTGCGCAGCCGCCTTTGCCTCATGGACAGCGACATTGTCCATGAGAACCGCCCATCCGTCGCGGGTCTCCACTACGACGTCCTTCGCGCCAGTCTCGCGCCAGTCGATTCCACCGTCGTCATCATCAAGGTCTTCCAGCGTCTTCTGCGGCTTTGACTTAGTGAAACTGTGGAATTGCAGCCCGATAAGCGGTAGCACAATTGCCGCAATCACCATATTGCGCGGCATTTTGCCGCTCTCCACATAGGCTACGACAGCAAGGACGGCAATAAGCACAGCGACAAACAAAGAAAACTTCTTGAAAAAGGATCGTCCGCCAGAGCCGCCCGCGCCGCCAAAACCCTCCTCAACCTCCCATTCGAATCGATGCTTCCACGTCTCTATTCCGTCAAGATAGTCGAGGAGCGCGTTCTCCGCCTCAAGTCTCAGAACCGGACGCTTGCAGTGGTACAGCGGCTTGTCCGCGCCATCGCGATATTCAAGGTCGATGCCGTCGGGATGATCATCGAAGGCGATCTGCATGAACGCCTCCTCGTCATCGTCGTGCATGAGAATCAGCCAGTTGCCGCGTCTCGCGTCATCCGCCATCAGCTCGCGGATAAGTTCCGCACTCGCCTCGGTCTCCTCGATGTTCTCTGTTTCAATCTTCACTGACATCCCTTCCTTCTGCCTTTCAGCCATTCTAAAGACATTATTTTACCCCAGACATGCTGTCTTGCCGCACCCAGATGAACTTGCCCGTATCGTAGCCGCGCCGTCGCGCTTCGACAAGAAGTTCAGCCTTCGCGGTTTCAGACAAGCCAGGCGTGCGCGAGAGAATCCAGAGATAGTCCGCATCACCGCTTCCGACAAGTGCGTAGGTATAATCTTTGTCGATCAGCATCACGCGGTAGTCGGCGTAGAACGGGCCGAAGAACGAGACGCGCAGGAGCCCGGGCGTGTCGGTCTTCTTGCCCTTCCCGATCGCCGTCTTCGGCTTGCCGTCCTTGATTCCGGAGTTCACGACCTTGATCGTGCCGTCCGCATTCTGCGTATAGTTGGCCTTCGAGTGCTCCACGCCACGCTCGAAGCTATGGTCGAACCGGGCGATCTCGTACCACTCGCCGAGATAGCGGTTCAGGTCCAGCGCCGCCACTGGCGCATTGTCAACTTTCAAAGTGCTCGCGCACCCCGCCGCGAGCGCGAGGGTTGTGACTAGGATCATTCGTGCAAAAGGGTTCATGGGTTGCAACCTTTCGGTCATTGTGCCGCACGAAGGATTGCGTCGTATTCGCCGATCCGATAGAGCGGAATGATTCGAACATTGTCGATCGAGCCGAAGTTTTCCTCCGACGTACGCACCCCAAGCGAAAGTTTCTTCTCCTCCATCATGATCCTGAGACTCTTCATTGAACCCTTCACGCCGGACTTCACCTCGATCGGCAAAACACAGTTGCGGAACTGCACAACATAATCCACTTCCGCATTGGAGTTCCGCGACTCCCGGTGCCAGAAGAAGAGTCGCCGCTCGTCGAATGGCGATGCGGCTTTCACCAGTTCGTGGCCTGTGAACATTTCAGCAAGGGCTCCTCGATTGATGAATTTCGCAGGCGGCTCAAGAATCCAGCCGGAAATGTCCAGCCCGCTTGCCGTCAGGTAGAGTCCCGTATCCAGCGGAAGAAACTTGTTGTCGTTGGCCTTTACGTCCGCACCAAGCGGGATGCCGTTCGCATGACAGGAATGCACTCTGTAGATCAGCCTCGCCATCTCCAGCAGCGTTGCACAATCCTTGGCCTGCGCATAGCTAAGCCCCGCTTTAGAATCTGAATACGTGAATTTGCGACCGGTCTGATCAATGACTGAATTGAACACGGTTACTATTCTCGCGGCGGGAATGCGCTTCTTGTACTTGCCGAAATCGGCCTTGAGCGACACGAGGATATCCCGGTGCTGCTCTTGGGCGGCTAGCAGACTCTTGGTCTGGGCAAACGCGCAAACCGCCGCCGGCATTCCGCCCACTATCAAGAACGACTTGAGATAGTCGAGCATCATTTCATGGCCATCGGGGAAAAGCGGGGATGCAAACGTGGCGTCGCGGGCGCGCTCAAGCGACACCTCCGCCCCCATTGCCGACACGAACTCCGCAAAGGACATCGGATGCATGAACATATTGCGGATTCTCCCTACGCCAAAGTCGGCAATCTCGCCAAATGCAAATTCCAGCAGCGACCCGGTCGCAACCACATGCAGTTCCGGCATTTTCTCGTAGAAATACCTTAGACAGGAAATGGCTCGCGGACAAAGCTGTATCTCATCCAGAAACAATAGCGTCTTGCCGGGAACGATCTTGGTTCTCTTTTTCAATTCTATGGCCGCCAGAATCTTGGGAATATCAAAGTCGCCGTTGAAGACGGTGTTGAACGCAGCATCGTCCTCAAAGTTGATTTCAATGAACGACTCGAACTTTTCGGCAAGGTGTCTGACTGCCGTAGTCTTGCCAATTTGCCGCGCTCCGCGCAAAAGCAGCGGCTTGCGGCCAGATTCGCTGGCCCACGCTTCAAGATGACGGTCTATTTCTCGTTTCAGGTACATGATGATTTTCCTATATTCCCGATTAAAACTGCTTATATTATACCACAATCACCCCCTAAATGTCAATAGCCAAAAGTCAAAATCCAAGGAAATAAACTTTACTTAAACATCAAATTACAAGGATTACTTGTATGCTACCACATCAAAATCCAAGGTAAAATCCATGGCCAACAGGGTCAGACTTGATTGCCACAGTAGATTGCCACAGTAGGTTTTCCTTGTCATAGCGGCGCGACCCTTTCGATTCGCCGCTTGCCATCCTTCGTCAAGGCGTATTTC
>JAFYQC010000287.1 GCA_017547265.1 Kiritimatiellia bacterium
CGCTGCGCCCTTGCCGCCGTTCCTCTGGCATATAACGGGCTTTACGATGACATGCTCGTACTTCGGCTCTGCCGCGCGGGCAAGCGCAGCCGCAGTACCATCCGTTGAGCCATCGTCAACTGGAACGAGCTCAGCCCTTATTCCGTGGGAATCGAAAAGCCGCGCCGTTTCAGCAACATTTGCCTCTATGGTGTCCGCGAGGTTGTAGACCGGCATGATAACGGAGAGCCGGCCGCCGCCTATCGCGTCGCGCGCGATGGCCCATTTGGCCTCAAGCTTCGTCCTGGCGCCTTCGGACATGCCGTCGCCTCAAATCACTTTCCGTGGCGGCGCATCTGCCGCGTGACGGGCGGGTCGATCACCTCGCCCATGAGGGCTTCACCCTTTTCGGCCGTCTTGGCCGCCGTCTGGCGACGAATGATCCACATCTGCACGATCGAGAAGAGGTTCGAGAGGAACCAGTAGAGCGAAAGCGCCGACGGGAACGAGTAGAACATGAAGAGCATCATCGCCGGCATGAAGATCATCATCATCTTCTGCTGGCTCTTGTCGCCGGTCGACGGTGTGAACGCGCTCTGGAGTCCGGTCGAGACGGCCATCAGTATCGGAAGGATGTTGAGCCCGCCGAACGGAAACCAGCTCGAGAAGAGCGCTTCCGGCTCGGAAAGGTCGCCAATCCAGAGGAACGGCGCGTAGCGAAGCTCGACTGCTGACCTCAAGACGTTGAAGAGCGCGATGAAGACGGGGATCTGGATAAGCATCGGCAGGCACGAGCTCATCGGATTGACCTTGTACTCCTTGTAGAGCGCCCATGTCTCCTGCTGCATGCGCTGCGGGTTGTCCTTGAACTTCGCCTGGATCTCCTTCATCTTAGGCTGGAGCTCCTGCATCTTCTTCATGCCCACCGTTGACTTGTGAGTGAGCGGCCAGAAGAGAAGGCGGACGAGGATCGTGAGGAGGATGATCGCAACGCCGTAGTTCGGGATCATGTTGTTGAAAAAGTTGAGCACCCAGACGAGAGGATAGCAGAGCCACCGCCACATGCCGAACTCCATCACGTCCTTCATGCCGAGGTCCCAGAGAAGCGACTGCTTCTTGGGGCCGACGTAGAAGACGCTCGTACGCTTCGCCGCATCGTCCGCGAGCCTGACCTTGGCGAAGACGGACGCGGGGCGGTAGTTGGAAGCGGCCAAATCGCGCGCGACAGTCGCTTCGAAGCCGGCGTTTGCCGCGGTCGACGAGCAAAACGCCGTCACAAAGAAGCGGTTCTTGACAGCAACCCACTTCTGCGCACCCGGATACTTTATCGCCGTCTCTTCAGGCATGCCAGCCGCGCTCTTCGAGCCGCTGCAGCCACCCGAAAGCCCGCCGACGAGATAGCCCTTGAGCGGAGAGTCGCCCTCGCAGTGGTGGATGACGCCCTCCTTGCCCTTGCCAGCATCCATCGCCCAGCTGTCGACGGAAAGAAGGTCGTTCTTCGAGTCTCCCATACGCATCTGACCAAGGGAGATGGCTCCGCCTATCCCCTCGTCCTCAAGCGTGATGCGGTAGTCCGCGCCAAGGCGGATGGTGCGGCTCTTGCCACCGTTTACGAAACGGACGGAATCGGGATTCTCCTCGGCCACCTCGAACGACTCTACGGCCTCGCCCACTCCAAGCGGCGAGTCTGAGAAGTCAAAGGCGACAGGCGGGTTCTCGTCGGAAATTTCGCCGCGGTCCTTCGCGTACTTCTTCAAGGTCGCCTTCTTGACGACCGCGCCCCATGACGAAAGCTCAAGCTTCAGCTCGTCGTTTTCGAGAACGACAATCTTCTCGGGCGTCGCAGGAAGCGCGGGAGCCGGCTTTACCGTCTCCGGCGTCGTGACAGTCCCGTCCGTCACGTCCGTCCCGTTGGTCGCATCAGCCGTGCCCACATCGGCAGCCGCCTCAACCGTCACGTTCGTCGCGGCAATCGCCGCCTGCTCTGCCGCATACTTGGCGCGCTCCTTTGCGCGCCCCATTTCAGCCCAGATATACCAGGCGAGGACAGCGCCCAAAAGGATACAAATGATCTTTTCTGTCTTGTTCATATCTCTCTCATTCTCCAATAAAATCGTTTTTCCATCTTCCCCGCGGCGGCACCGGATCGTAGCCGTGCGCGCCGAATGGATGGCAGCGCAATATCCTCCACAGTCCCAGCAGCGTTCCCTTCACCGCGCCATGCGTCTTTAATGCCTCGATCATGTAGTTGGAGCAACTCGGCTCGAATCGGCAAGCCCCGCCCATCACCGGCGACAGCACGACCTGGTACGCGCGGACAAGCAAAATAAGCGGCGCCGTCACGATGCGCGAGAGGCGAGACGCACCATTTCCTCCATCACATCCTGGCATTTCCTGTCCTTAAGGGCTGAGCGCCCGATGAAAACCCACTCGGTCCGCTCGGGCATTGCGCCGCTCTTCACGAGCAGGCGGTATGCCTCGCGCATCAGGCGCTTCGCGCGGTTGCGGTCAACCGCATCGTGAAAGCTCTTCTTTGAAACGACGACGCCGGCCTGCTGGTCGGCGTCGGGTGACGAAAGATGCCACGCGACGAGGAGACGCCCCTTTATGGAACGCCCCCGGTCGAAGACACGCTTGTACTTCGCGCCGGGGAGCCGCGTGGACATTTCGCCTCGCCTTTAGACCTGCGTCAGGCGCTTGCGGCCTTTCGCACGACGGGACGCGAGAACCTTGCGTCCGCCCTTTGTCGCCTTGCGGGCGCGATAGCCGATTTTCCTTTTCCTCTTAAGCTTCGAGGGCTGCCATGTCATCTTCATGATTGATTCTTCCTTTCAACTGAAATGAGTAGACATTTTACCATATTTACTCTTCGGCTTTCAAGTGGCGCAGTAATTCCTCAAAACGGTTGATCTTGACCGTGAAGCGCGAGTCGTTCAGCCGACCGAAGCCAAAAGTGCAAAAAGCGCCCTTCACGCCTGCGTTTGCCGCCGCCTGCATGTCCGTCCAGCTGTCGCCCACCATCCAGTCGTGCGCCGAGAGGCGATGCCCGCCGAGACGCGACGCGCACTCCCGCAGCGACTGGGGGTCTGGCTTCAGCGGCACTCCGTCGCCGCCTGCGACGATGGCAGGGCCAAAATACCGCGCCATGCCGAACTTCTCGAGGATGAGCTTCACCGCGAAGTTGGGCTTGTTCGTGTTGACGCCGAGAAGCCACCCGCGCGCCTTAAGCTCATCGAGGGTCCTTCGCACATTTGGATAGGGAACGACCGTCTCGCAGCAGTGCTCGGCATAGTGACTGCGGAAAATCTCCCACAGCTCCTCGTAAGGAATCTTCGCCTCGGGGATCGAATGCTCAAGGAGATAGCGCGCGCCCTGCCCAACGTGCGTGATG
This sequence comes from Kiritimatiellia bacterium, assembly GCA_017547265.1. The sequence goes on from JAFYQC010000287.1 coordinate 3,371, forward strand.
ACCGTCTCGACCGGGAGCTCTGCGAGCGAGAGGTCGCGCCGCGTATGGTTCACCGTCGCCGCGAGGTCGGCGCGCGTGTCGAAGAGAGTTCCGTCAATGTCGAAGAAAACTGCTGGCATGGTAGTTAGGGGTCAGGGGTTAGGGGTCAGGAGTCAGGAGTTGGAGTTCAGAGTTGGAGTTGGAGTTAGGGGTCAGGGGTCAGGAGTCAGGAGTTGGAGTTCAGAGTTGGAGTTGGAGAGTGGGGTTAGGGGTCAGGGGTCAGAGAG
>JAFYQC010000288.1 GCA_017547265.1 Kiritimatiellia bacterium
GATGACGCTTCGGTTCGAGCAACAAGTTTAACCAAGTAAATGTATGCATCCGATGACAGGCGATGACAAACTTTTTTTGAAAAAACTTTTGCCGGTAGCCAAACACCCTATTTGCAATGCTTTCGCGGGGTCTGTCCCCAAAGAATCTGCTCGGACCTTCGCTCTGCAAACATACACCTTCCTTTTCTCTGCGCCTCTGCGTCTCTGCGTTAAACCTTAAAAACCGCGACATATTGACACATAAGAGACAATATGTCTCCATTTTCGCCCCATAAACGCCATTTTCCCATATGGCACCTCACTTGCTCTATATATAAGAGGAAAAAGGAGACAAAACCATGAACGCAAATTTTGAACCGGCAGAAGACAACGAGAAGTGCCTCGAGAAGTACGGCTCCGACTTGACCGAGCTCGCACGGACTGGCAAGCTCGATCCCGTCATCGGTCGTGATACTGAAATCCGCGACGTCATTCGCATACTTTCTCGCAAGACCAAGAATAACCCCGTCCTTATCGGCGAACCGGGCGTCGGCAAGACCGCCATCGTTGAGGGGCTCGCACAGCGAATCGTAAGGGGCGACGTTCCCGAGGGGCTAAAGGACCGCACGGTCTTCGCCCTCGACATGACGGCCCTTATGGCCGGCGCGATGTACCGCGGCCAGTACGAGGAACGATTAAAGGCCGTATTAAAGAAGATAAAGGAATCTGAAGGAAAGATCATCCTCTTCATCGACGAAATCCACACCATCGTCGGCGCAGGCAAGACCGAGGGCTCCTCTGACGCAGGCAATATGCTCAAGCCCCTTCTCGCCCGCGGCGAGCTTCACTGCGTCGGCGCAACTACGCTCGACGAGTACCGCAAGTACATGGAGTCCGACAAGGCGCTCGAGCGCCGCTTCCAGCCGGTGCAGGTCGCAGCGCCCAGCGAGGAGGACGCGATTTCGATCCTGCGTGGCATAAAGGAGCGCTTCGAAAAATACCACAACGTCCACATACGAGACGAAGCACTCGTTAGCGCAGTCGTTCTCTCTTCGCGCTACATCCAGGACCGCTTTCTCCCAGACAAGGCAATCGACCTTCTCGACGAAGCGTGCGCGCGCATCCGCACTGAGATGGACTCGTGCCCACAGGAGCTCGACGAGATTTCGCGACATGTGCGCCGACTCGAGATCGAGGAGATCGCGCTTAAGAAGGAAAAAGACGACGCGTCCGCGAAGCGACTCGAAGAACTGCAAGCAGAGCTGAAGGGTCTGCGCGAGAAAATGGACGCCATGACGGCGCAGTGGAAGCACGAAAAGGCGGCTATCGAAGAGGTGCGCAAGGTTCGTGCGGATCTCGAGCAGGCGCGCATCCGCCACCAGCAGGCCGTGGACGCAGGCGATCTCAACGCAGCGGCGAAGCTGCAATACGGCGACATTCCTGCGCTTGAAAAGCGCCTGCGCGAGCACGAGGCCGCGGTAAAGTGCGGCGACGCAGCGCTTCTGAGCGAAGTCGTTACTTCGGACGAAATCGCGGAAGTCGTCTCGCGCTGGAGCGGCATTCCCGTGACGAAGCTTGTAGAGGGCGAACGCGAGAAACTTATGCGCCTCGGCGCCACGCTGCACGAACGCGTGATCGGCCAGGACAAAGCGGTAGACGCAGTTGCCGACGCGGTGCTAAGGTCTCGCGCCGGAATCAAGAACCGCAACCGCCCTGTCGGCGCGTTCCTCTTCCTCGGGCCCACGGGCGTCGGCAAGACAGAGCTCGCAAAGGCGCTCGCGCAGGAACTCTTCGACGACGAGAATGCGATGGTGCGACTCGACATGTCGGAGTACATGGAGAAATTCGCAGTCTCGCGTCTCGTTGGCGCGCCGCCCGGATACGTCGGTTTCGACGAAGGCGGGCAGCTCACCGAGGCCGTGCGCAGGAAGCAGTTTTCGGTCGTCCTTCTCGACGAGATCGAGAAGGCGCATCCAGACGTCTTCAACGTACTTCTCCAGGTGCTCGACGACGGACGGCTTACCGACAGCCACGGCCGTACGGTGTCGTTCAAGAACACGGTGATAATCATGACTTCGAACGCACCGAAGGACGCGCTCAAGGACATCTTCCGCCCCGAGTTCCTGAACCGTCTCGACGAAATTCTCGAGTTCGACTCGCTGAACGAAAAGCAAATAGCCGAGATCGTGAAGCTGCAGCTGAAGGACTTCGCAAAGCGTCTCGCGGAGCAGGACTTCAAACTTGTCGTGGACGACAAGGCGCTTGCTCAGCTCGCGAAGGACGGCTACGACCCCGCGTTCGGCGCAAGGCCCGTTAAGCGCGCGATCCAGCGCGAACTCGAGAACCCGATCGCGAAGAACATCATCGCGGGGAAGTATCTCCCGGGAGCCGAGATCAAGGTCACGGCGAAGAACGGCGCGATTGTCGTGTAATCAGATGCTCCAGCCGCCGATCCCAAGACACCGGCATATCTCGGAGACGAGGATCGCGCCGATCAGGATTGGCGCGACAAAGCGCACCATGATGACATAGAAAAGCCGGAAGCCGACGCGCTCGCCGCTGCGCTGGCATTCTGCGAGGATTCGCTTGGGGCTCAAGATCCAGCCGACGAACACGCAGATGAGCGCGGCGACGATCGGCGTCAGGATGTTCATCGACGTGTCGAAGAAGTCGAGCGGCGGAAGGCCGAAGAACTTAAGCGAGCTCCACCGCCCGTATCCGAACGCCGAGAGCGAACCGATCGCGACACACCATACGCCGATTACCGCGACGGATTTGCCGCGGCTCGTCTTGAAGAAGTCGCAGACAGCGGCAACAAGCGCCTCCGTCATCGAGATGGCGCTCGTGAGCGCCGCGAAAAGAACGAGCGTGAAGAAGAAGAGCCCAATCCACGGTCCTGCCACGCCAAGCGAAAGGAAGACCTTCGGAAGCGTCTCGAACATGAGGCCAGGGCCTGCGTCGATCGCCGCACGGCCGCCTTCAGCCGCGCCAGCAGAGGCGAACACTACGACGACCGGGATTATCATAAAGCCCGAGAGGATCGCGACGAAGGTATCCGCCGCGACGATCCTCACCGCCGCCTTGGGCACCGAGTCTCGCCGCCTCATGTAGCTGCCGTAGGTGATCATGATTCCCATCGCAAGCGAAAGCGAGTAGAACATCTGCCCCATCGCGCCAAGCACGACCTTGCCGACGTTGTCGCACGACGAGAAGTCTGGAACAAGGTAGTACCTGATTCCCGCGCCAGCGCCTGGAAGCGTCGCGACATACACGGAAAGCGCGACGGCCATTACAAGAAGAGCCGGCACAAGGACGAGGTTCGCCTTCTCGATGCCGTTTTTAACGCCGAGGACAATCACGATGAGGACTGCCGCCGTAAAGACGCACATTGCCACGAACGGCGCCCATGGCGCGACGACGAACGCGTCGAAAAACGCCTTAGGGTCTGCGGCCGGCGCAATTCCCGCGAAGGCCGTTCCCGCATACGCCGCGAAGTAGCGGACGACCCACCCGCCGATGACGTTGTAGTACGGCAGGATGAAAAGCGGCACGAGAGTCGCGAGGACGCCGAGGAAGTTCCACTTCGGATACCCAAGCTCGCCGAACGCAGTGAGCTGGCTCTGCCGAGCGTAGCGCCCGATCGCGATCTCGGTGATGAGCAGAACGAAACCGAGCGTGAGCGAGAGCGCGAGGTAGACCGCGATGAATACGCCGCCGCCATACCGAGCCGCGAGATAGGGAAAGCGCCAGAGGTTGCCAAGACCTATGGCAGATGCCGCCGCCGCAAGCACGAATGCAACCGAACCAGACCAGCTTGCGCGATTCGTCTTCATGGCGGCAGCAACCGTCAGACAACGGGACGGATGTACTTAGACTTTAACGCGCGCCACAGCACGACGCAGAACGCCGAGAGCGGAATCGCAAGGAGAAGCCCGAGGACGGGACCGAGGACAATTCCCCAGAAGAAGAAGGAGAAGATTACGCCCGCATAGCCGAGCCCGGTCTTGTTGCCCTGGATCTTCGGCGTAATGAGGTAGCCGTCGAGGACCTGGCCGATCGCCCACACGACGAGGACGAGAACGAGCCGCGTCATCGACCCGCTTGCGCCAAAGTAGGCGAGTGGCATCGCGATCGGAAGACACACGACCGTGCCAAAAAGCGGAACGAGGTTGAGGACGCCAAGCATGAAGCCAATGAGAAAGCCATAGGGAAGTCCGACGAGCGCGAAGCCGAGCCCGTAGTACACGCCCTCGATAAGGCAGATGACCGTCTGGCGCTGGAAGAAGCTCACTAGTATCTCGACAAACGCGTCGATCTGCTCGGCGGCGAAGTCGCGCGTCTCTGGCTTGAGGAACGCAAGCTGCGAGACGACATCGCTGCCACGCCTCGGCTTGGACGTAAGGAAGAACACGAAGAAGATCAGCGTCACGAGCGCGGAAAGAATTCCACCGACGAACTTGAGCGCGCCAGTGCCCGCCTTGAGCGCCGCGCCGCCGTAGTTCGTGTAGAGATCGCCCAAGCTATCGTAGCGCACGCCGAGCTGATCGAGAAGCGATACCGACTTCGGAAATGTCGCCTTAAACCATTCGACGACATGGTTTGCCATCGTCGGCCCCTGCCGTATAAGGTTCGATATCTGGTCAACCGTGACAGCGCCAGCATACCAGAGGAAGAACCCAAGCGGAACGAATATCGTAAGCAGCATCGCGGCAAGCGCAAGCGTCGGATTCCTCACCTGCCTCTGCCACCATTCGTAGTAGGGCTTGAAGAAGAGCGACAGGAAGAAGCCCAGCACGACAGGGATTATCGCGGACGAAGCAAACGAGAGCACCTTGAAGACAACCCACAGCACAAAAGCAGTGAAGGCGAACACAAGCGACAGCGACAGGACTGTAATTCCCGCCGCTATCGTCTTCTTTTGACCGTCGGTGAATTCAATCATCGTTTCAGGTTACGCTTGTTCCGCCACCCGCGCATGATGCGGGCGAGACAACTCCTCCGCAGACACCCGGCTCGCCGGCGAAGAGAATCATGCCTTCGCTGACGCCGACCGACATCTTCCTCGGCGCGAGGTTCGCGACGAAGACGACTTCCTTCCCGACGAGCGCGGCGGGGTCGGGATAGGCCCCGCGTATTCCAGAGAAGATCGTGCGCTTCCCGAGCGAGCCCGCATCGAGAACGAACTTAAGCAGCTTCGAGCTCTTCGGAACGATTTCGCAGCTCTCCACAACGCCAACCCTGAGGTCGAGCTTCTCGAAATCTGGGAAGGCGATTTCGGGCTTGAGTGGAACAACGACCGGGGCCTCTGGCGTCCCCGCACCCCCGCCTGCGGAACTTTCTTTTCCTTTGTTCTTGCTCGCCCTCGACTCGTGGGCGACTTCGCCGGAGTCGGCGGGCTTAACAGTCGCCGCGGCGATCATCGCGTCAACCTGTTTTGAGTCGATGCGGCTCGCGAGATACTCGTAAGGCCCAAGCGATACGCCCTCAATGGCCGTGTCGCGGGAATCCCATGTCCACTCCGTCTCGCCGAAGAGCTTCATCGCCTTGTCGGCGTAGACAGGGAGAATGGGCTTCAGGTAAATTGCCAAGATACGGAACGCATTGAGCGCGGCCGTCAGGACGACGCGAGTCACCTCTGCGTCGGTCTTGACCGTCTTCCACGGCTCCTTGCGGTCGAAATACTCGTTCGCCGCGTCTGCGAGGCGACAGATCTCGACGACCGCCAAATTGAAACGGCGATCCTCGTAGTAGCGCGCAATCGTCTCTCCGCCATCGCGGAGCTTCTTCAAAAGCGCCAGTTCCTCGTCGTGCCCTGCGAGGCTCGCGAGCGTGCCGTCGAGCTTCTTCTGGAGCATCTGCGCAGAGCGCGAGGCGATGTTCGTGATCTTGCCGACGAGATCGGAGTTCACTCGCTGGACGAAGTCCGCGAGATTCAAGTCCATGTCGTCCGTCGTGCCACCGAGCTTTGCCGCATAGTAGTAGCGGAGCGCCTCGGGCGGCAGATGGTCGAGGTAGGTGCGCGCGTTGACGAAAGTGCCCTTCGACTTCGACATCTTCTCGCCGTTGACGGTGAGAAAGCCGTGGACGAAAATCTTGTTCGGCTGCTGGAAGCCGGCGACATTCAGCATTCCCGGCCAAAAGAGGCAATGGAAGCGGATGATATCCTTGCCTATAAAGTGATAATGCTCCACCTTGGGTAGGGGTTCGGGGGTGCCCGAGCCCCCGGTTGTTGTCCCCCACCAGTCCTCGAACTTCTCGCCGTTCTTCTCGCACCAGTTGCGGAGCGAGGCGAGATAGCCAATCGGCGCGTCGACCCAGACGTAGAAGAACTTGTCCTTGTGGCCGGGAATCTCAAAGCCGAAGTACGGCGCGTCGCGCGAGATGCACCAGCCGCGCAGGGGCTCCTTGAACCACTCGAGCAGTTTGTTCGAAACATCGCTCGTCGTGTGTCCTGGAATCCACTTCTCGAGGAAGTCGTGCTGCGGCTCGAGCTCGAAGTAGAGGTGCTCCGACTCCTTCACGACTGGCGTTCCACCGCAGGTCGTGCACTTCGGACTGCCAAGCTCCTCGGCGCCGTAGGTAGAGCCGCACTTGTCGCAGCTGTCGCCGTACTGTCCCTCCGCGCCGCACTTGGGGCAAGTACCCTTCACGAAGCGGTCGGGGAGGAACATCTTGCAGTGCTCGCAGTAGAGCTGGGGCGACGTCTTGCGCGTGATGCCGCCCGACTTCTCCATCGCCGCGAAGAACTGCTCGGAAAACGCCTTGTTCTCGGGCGAGTTCGTAGAGTAGTAGTTGTCGAAGGCGACTTGGAAGTCGGTGAAGTCCTTGAGGTGTATCGCGTGCGTGCGCGCGATGAGGTCTTCGGGCGAGATGCCTTCCTTGCGGGCGCGGATCATCACGGGCGTGCCGTGCGTATCGTCCGCGCAGACATAGACGCACTCGTTCCCGCGCAGCTTCTGGAATCGCACCCAGAAGTCGGTCTGGATGTATTCCACCAGGTGCCCGAGGTGGATGTCACCGTTGGCGTACGGAAGCGCGCTCGTAACGACTATGCGTCTCTTCTTTTCCGGCATGGTTGGTCTCCGACCCGCAAAGCGGCCTTACTTCGTCGAAGTGCGGTCGTTGTACTCGCCCGTCTCGGTGTTGATGCGGATCACGTCGCCTTCGTTGATGAAGAGCGGAACGGCCAGCGTATAGCCGCCCTCGACGGTCGCCGGCTTCGTAACCTTGCCGGACGCGGTGTTGCCCTTGACGCCGGGCTCGACCTTGACGACCTTGCGCTCGACGAGCTGCGGGAGGTCGACGCCGATGACCTTGTCGTTGAAAAAGAGCGCCTTGACTTCCATCTCGTCCATGAGGAAGTACTTCTTGTCGCCCATGACGTCGTAGCTGACGCGGATTTCCTCGAAGTTGTCGTCGGTGAAGACGAACGCCGTGCCGTCGTCGTAGGAATAGGTCACGCTCATCTGCACGAGCTCGGGCTTCTCGAACTTGTCGCCCGAACGGTAGCTCTTGGTGCAGCCGCCGCCGGTCATCATGTTGCGCAGCTTGCAGTTGTAGATCGCCTGGCCCTTGCCCGGCTTAGAAAACGAGAACTCCGTGATTTCCCACGGCTCCCCGTCAATAAGAAGCTTCACTCCCTTGTGCAGCTCTCCGGCTCCGATTACTTCGCCCATTTTTTGGCTCCTGTTTCCTTTAATGGTTAAAAACAGGAATAGTATATCAAAAATCGGGCTATAATGAAATGGGCTTGCGCCACCAGGAGAGATACTCGATGTTCCCCATCTCGCGGCCCTTGATCGGAGATTCTGCAAGTCCGAGAAGCTCGAGACCAAGCTCCTCCTTCGCGAAGCGGACGATTTCGTCGCGCGCCGCGAGCCGAAGATTCTCGTCGCGGACAAGCCCTCCTGGGGCGTTGCCCTTCCCGACCTCGAACTGCGGCTTTATGAGAGCGACAATTTCTCCGCCTGGCGCAAGCACGTCGCGTATCGGCGGCAGGATGAGCTTGAGCGAGATAAAGGAAACGTCCGTGACTGCAAGCGTCGGGACTTCGGGCAAATCCTCGGGCTTCATGTAGCGGGCGTTGAAATTCTCCCTGACCCAAACGCGGGGATCCGTGCGCAGGCTGTAGGCGAGCTGGTTCGTGCCGACGTCGACGGCCATCACGCGCCGTGCGCCATGCTGGAGAAGGCAGTCGGTGAAGCCACCCGTGGAAGAGCCGACGTCGAGGCATGCCTTCCCCTCGGCGCCCAAAGCCAAGGCTCGTTTCACTGGTAGGGACGCCTCTCCGAGGCGTCCGCGGGCGTCTCGGAGAGACGCCCCTACCACCGTTCCCCACAACTCGAACGCGCCCTCGAGCTTCTCGCCTCCGCGCGAGACGAACCGCGGCGGCGACTCTATCTCGACCGGCGTTTCGTCGTCGACCTGGCGGGACGCCTTGTATTCGGTCTGGCCTGCGACGCGAACCTTGCCTTCCATCACGAGCGCCTGCGCGCGCGTGCGGCTCTCGGCAAGGCCGCGCTCAACGAGAAGGATGTCGAGACGCCGCTTCACCTACTTGATGAACTCGAGCTTCCTGATCTCGCTGTGCGGGAACATGCGGTTGATGCCGAGAGAAACCTCGACCTCGACGCCGTTCGCCGTGTTGGAGATGAGAACGCCGCGGTGAACGCCGCTGTCTGTCGTGATCTCGACATTCGGCGTGAAGACGCGCTTAAGCCGGACATTGACCGTCTGGGTCTTGCGGTTCTCTACGACCGGGTGTTTCGTAGCGTCAGCATACCCTTCGCACTTCAGAACGAGTGTATGCTCGCCCTCGCGCACGTTCTCTATCGGGAACACCTCGCTCGCCTCGCCATCGTCGCCCTTCGACTTCGTCGCTCCAACACGGCTGCCGTCAAGAAACACGTCCACTCCGGAAGGAATCGTCCTAACCTCAATGCGGCCCATCACGTTGTCAAGCTTGAACTCTTCGACTATCGAACCACCGTTCTCAAGCGTTACGGTCTTGGTAGCCGTGGCAAAGCCCTCCTTCTCGACGCGGATCGTGTAGCTGCCAGGATTGAGCCCCGTAAGCGATATCGGCCCCTTCCCCTCGGGCTTGTCGTTGACGTAGAATCGCGCCCCGTCGGGAACAGACGAGAGCGACATCGTGCCGGGAAGCCCTGTGAGCTTGACAAACAGCGTCTGGCTCTCGCCGGCGACGATAGCGAGCTCGCGCGATTCGCCTTCAAACCCATTCTTCTTGATTTCCACCGTCGCGCGCCCCTTTGGAACGCCCTCGACCTTCACAGGAGTCCTCCCACGAGGATGGCCGTTAACCGTCACCTCGGCGCCAGCAGGCTCGCTCGTCACCTCGACGACGCCAGAATCTATGACAAGCGACTCGTTCTTCACGAGAGGCGTGCGCCCGCTGAACTTCACGTCGACGTTGCGCGGCTGGTAGCCCGGCTTCTGCACGAGGAGACGGTACGAGTCCTTCGCGTCGAGCGACGTGATGAGACGAGGGGTCTTGCCGAGCGAAACGCCGTCTAGCGAGACATCGCATCCCGCAGGTTCCGTGACGAGAAGCAGTATCCCCTTGATCGGGCGGAGCACCGCGTTCTTGCTGACCGCGCCGCCTTCGCGGAGGAACATGAATTCATCGACTCCGTCGTAGTTGGCCAGCTCGAACCGTACATGGCGGCGGCCAGGCGCAAGATCGTAGAGCGTAAGCGGCGTGACGCCACGCGTCATGCCGTCGATAATCACGGTGGCGCCATCCGGCTGGCTCGAGAAGTCGCAGCGTATCGCCTTCGACTCCTCTGCAAACGCGGCAAACGCGGCGAGCGCTATCGAAAGAAAGATTCCCCTCATTTTCCACCCCTCGCCTTCTTCATGCGGTTTTCGACGTCGACGAGACGCGCGTTGGCCTCGGCGTGGCGCGGGTCGTCCCTGTCGGGCACGAGCTCGCACAGTATCTTGAGCTCGTTCTGCGCCGCCTCCCAGTCACCAAGATTCATCGCCTTGTCCGCGAGGAAGCGCTGGTCCTCGTAGCGTTGCCTCAGCTCATCTTCGGTGCGCACGAGCTTCTCCTTTATCTCCGCGTAGCCGTCGGGCTTCGGGTTGATAGTCTCAAGGTAGAAGAGCGCGTCCTTGTAGGCCTTGACTGCTGCGCTCAGGTTGCCGTACTCGACCTCGCGGTCCTCCCATTTGGTGTCGCCGACCTTGGCGCTCTCCTCGCTGAGCTCGATCAGCTTCTCCTTCGAGTACTGTATCGCCCAGATGCCGAGCTCGTTCCGCGAGAACGCCTCGAGCGACTCCCTGACTTCGCGGAAGGCGTCGGGCTCCTGGGTGTTCTCAACGAGAACGTCCTTTATGCTGTTCCAGCGGACGACGCGGATCCTGAAGCTCTTGAGCGCATTCTCCGCCTCCACGCTCGAGCCGACGTACTCGTCCTCGAGCGCGGCGAACCCGGGCTTCTCAAGAATCTCGAGGATCCTCTTCTTCGCCTTGTCAGAAAGTTTCGCCTTCTTGTCGACGTGGCGGTTCTCGCCTGGGACGTCGTCGAACGCGACGCGCAGGACCCCCGACCCGTCGATCTCCATCCTGTAGCTGAACACCCGCGCGGAGTCTGCCTCGATCTTTTCGTAGCGGAGCGAGACGAGCTTCTGCTCGGGCTTCTCCTCTACGACAGGCGTAATCGGCTTCTCGGATTCGCGCGGAGCACAGAGGACGACTGCTATCGCAACCGCAACCGTAAGCGCCGCGACCACCCACAGGACGTTGGCAATCATCGTGCGCTGGTGGCCACCTTGGCCCTTGGACGGCTTGCGTGACGCGACTTCTCCCTTCGCCGCGCCAGCCGAAGCCGAACCGAGGCCGAGGTCGATCGTTGCCGCGACCTTGACGCCTGCGGCGCGTGGCGCGACAAGCGGATCATCGCCAACTACGCTGATTTTCGTCGAGCCGACTTCGATAACGTCGCCGCCCTTTAGCTCGCGCGAATCAGAGCCAAGCTGTTCGCCATTGACGAAAGTGCCGTTAGCGCTTGCAAGGTCTGTGATGCGTATGCCCGCCTCGCCTGACTGCTCGAAAAGGCAGTGGTTGCGGGAAAGCTCCTCGTCCGGGATATGCACGTCGTTCGAGGACGATCGGCCAAGGCGTACGCCTCCCGGGCCGACCTCGAACCGCGTGCCGGACATCGGGCCGGACGCGATAAGCAATTCTGGTCGTTTCGCCATTTCTTGTCTTTCTTCTGTTTACAGCATCCCCTTCATGGCCTGCGACAGGACTGGCCCGAGCAGGATTATGAACACTGCGGGGAAAATGCAAAGCATAAGAGGCCCAAGCATCTTCGTTGGCGCCTCGTGCGCCAGCTTTTCGGCGCGGTCGAAGCGACGGCTTCTCAGCTGCTCGGACTGTATGCGGAGTATCGCACCGATAGAGACGCCCAGCTCGTCGGCCTGGATGAGCGCGAACGCGACCGACCTCAAGTCGCTCTGGCGGACGCGGTCCGCCATGTTCCTGAGCGCCTCCTTGCGCGACGAGCCGACCTGTATCTCCTTCGTCATGCGGAGAAGCTCCTCGTTGAGCGCGTCGAGTCTCCGCGACTGGCAGTTGCGCTGGAGCGCGCTTATGAAATCCATGCCGGCCTCGACGGAGAGCGTAAGGATGTCGAGGACGAACGGCAACGCCTTCATTATCGCGAGATGGCGCTTTTTGAGGGCGCCCCTGAGCCACATCATAGGCTGGAGGTAGAAGAGCACGATTCCGAGAAGGCTTATCGGCACGAAGCCCGACGAAAACGGCGAGTCGGGAAGTGCCGCTCCGAGAAGCGCGATGAGAATGGTCCACGCCGCGCCAAGGACTATCGGGCAGAGAATCTTGAGCGCTACGAATTCGCGGCCGGAGAGAAGCCCTTCGAAGCCGGCGGCGACAAGCATCCAGTCCGCCGCCTCGACCTGCTTTGCGAACATCGGACGAGAGACGAGCTTGTCGAGGTTCCCCACGAAAGGAAGGAGCATCTTGAACACCATCGGAATCGACCGCTCCTGGCGGCGACCGTCGGCGAGCGTGACGTAGGTCACCTCCTTCGCGACTTCGGAGGCGTACCACGCTATTCCGGCCGCGCAGAGCGCCCAGAACACCATCGCCGCCATGCTAAACACAGACTCCATGCCGACTTGCTCCAACGCAATCCACAGAATACGCGGACGCGTTTTCGATATTATACCATAAAATCCGACGTTCGGGAGCCGCTTGCCGCGACTCCTACTTGCGACCAAACGTCACCGTCGTGGACCTGACCGACGGCGCTGACGCCGTAAGCTTGAGCGGAAGGCCAGAGCCACCAGTCCTGCGGACGATCACGAGCGCGCGCCCGTAGTAGAGCGGATGCGAAGATGTGTCCGCAAACGAGTCGAACCCGTTGTGCGAGCCGTTGCCGACGGCAACGATCTCACCGGGGCCCTCGAGCTTGAAGTTCACGCGGTCCTTTGCAAGCGGAAGTACGGTTCCATCCTCGTCCTCAAGCTCGACCTTCACAAAGCCGAGCTCGCCGTCCGCGAGCTCCGCCTGCTCGGGCGTAAGCTTCACCGCCACCGCCTTGTACGCCGTCTTGCGGAAGTCCTCGCCTATCGGACGGCCGTTCCTGAACGCAATGACCTTGATCTCGCCCGGCTCGTAGGGAACCTCCCACGAAATGCGATAGCGCTCCGTCACCTTGTAGTAGTTAGGATCGTCCTTGTTGACAATGGCTCCTGCGTCTTGGAGCTTCTTCTTGCGGCCCGCGCTCTCGCCGTTGACGAAAAGCTCCGCCTCGTCGCCGCTCGTATAGCACATGACCGCGACCTTCTCGCCTTCGCGACCGTCCCAGTTCCAGTGCGGCAGGAGATGGACCGTGTCCTTCCTGTCGTTCCAGTACGAGCGGTAGAGCCAGTAACGGTCTTTCGGCATCGCGCAGAGGTCGCAGATCCCGAAAAATGAGCTTCTGCACAAGGTCGGGGTAGGAGTCGGCTCGCCGAGGTAGTCGATGCCCGTCCAGACGAATTCACCCGCGACGAACCGGTCGCGCTCCATCCTCGCGAACTCCATGTCGGGGATGTCCGACCACCAGGCGGAACAGCGGTCGTAGGAATCGATGTCAACGACCGTCTTCGGGTCATAGTTCGTGGGATTGGACGTCGGGGCATCGGGGAAATAGCCCCAGCTCGAGAAGGCAGAGGCAGATTCGGAGTACACGATCGGCTTCTCCGGGTACTTCTCGCGCATCGGCATGTAGCGTTCATCGTAGTTCCAGCCGGTCAGGTCAAGCGCGGCGTAATCGCCGCGGCCAGCGGACTCCGTGTGGCAGCAGCCGATGCCGACGGGACGCGTGGCGTCCTCTGAAAGAACGGCTTCGCGGAAGAGCTTGCAGCGCTCCTCGAACACTCCCGCCGGATTGTCCTCGCGACGCGGGGGGATTTCGTTTCCGATCGACCAGACGACGACGCACGGATGGTTGCGGTCGCGGCGCACAAACTGCTTTAGGTTGCGCGAGACGAGGTCCTCCGGCGGAACAAAGGGCGCAATCCCGGCCGTTCCTTCCCACTTGTCGAAGCACTCGTCCCACACGACGATGCCCATCTCGTCGCAGAGGTCGAGAACTTCCTCCGCAGGCGCGTTGTGCGACGTCCTGAGGGCGTTCACGCCCATATCCTTCATGATCTCTAGCTGGCGGCGCATCGCCCCCTTGTCGAACGCCATGCCGAGCGGCCCGAGGTCGGAATGGAGGTTAACGCCCTTGAGCTGTACGCGCCGGCCGTTCAGGATGAAGCCGTCATTCGCGGTGAACTTGGCGGTGCGGATGCCATAGCGGTACTTCTTGCCGCAGATCGTCGTCTCGTAGAGCTTCGGGTTCGTGACATCCCAGAGGACGGGACGCTCGATCTCGAACTCGTTGACAATCGGGCACCCGCTCACGGGGGTGAGGTATTCGACGCGCACCTTCGCACGCTCCGGCGTGATCTCGGGCGTCGTGATCTTGACCGAGCCCCAGATCGCGCGGTCTTCCGCGTCCTCGACGACGAGTTTGACGTCGCGGTAGATGCCTGCGCCCGGATACCAGCGGCTATTGTGCTTTGTCGTGTCGGCCTTTACGAGAAGTTCGTTCTTCTCGCCGAACTTCAGCTTCGCGGAGATATCGACCTCGAACGACATGTAGCCGTAGTCCCAGCCGCCCACCTTCTCGCCGTTGAGGAACACCTCGGGGCTCGCCATCACGCCGCCGAACCTGAGCGCGACGAACTTGCCTGCCGCGCCAGACGGAAGCTCAATCGTACGGCGGTAGTATCCGACGCCTTTCCACGGAAGCATCCCGGTGTTGCCGCCGATCTTCGGGTCGAACGGGCCCGCAATCGCCCAGTCGTGCGGAACGCGCACGCCCTTCCACTCCTTCTGATCGCGAGAAAACTCCCAGCCGTCGTGCAGGACGAACTCGCCCTCCGCAGGCCCCTGCTCCGCCGCGAGCACGGCCTTGACCTCTTCCTCGATTGCGGACTTCGTGCGTTTGTCGGGAGCGAGCACGTAGCCACGCAGGTAGTACGGCATCCAGCCCTTCGTCCAAGAAGTGTCCTTGAAAGGAGCGTCGTAGAGCGCTCGGTCTGGAAGGACGTCGTCGGTCGTTCCCGCCTTGCCGTCGGGGCCCATAGAGTAGAGCGTCGGATATTCGTTCTCGCCGTTGTTGACGTACACATAGTCGTGCCCCCAAGGGTCTTTCACGACATGGTTGACGTACGGGCCGTTCCAGCCCTTCTTCCGCGGCGTAATTGCCGCGAGCGCCTCGAGACCCTCCTCGGTCGACGGATAGTTGCCTACGTGGTAGCGGTAACGGCCAAGCGCAACGGCGACCGAGTCTATCGACTTCCTGACGAGGATCTGCGCACGGGAAACTTCCTTCGGCCCGCCCTTGCCGGTGACGGAAAGGATGAGCGAGCCGAGGATCATAAGCCCGAGGATTACTACTGCATAGAAGACGACGCCTTTCTTGAGATTCGGCGCGCCGCCGCCGAGGGCCGCACGCTTGGCGGCGTACTCGCGCTTTATCGCCTTGATGGCGGCGATCTTCTTTTTCTTCTGGGGATCCTTCGTCGGAAACTTCTTCTTCAACGCATTGTAGTCGACCATACAACTCTCCTTTTCAAGTATTATACCATATCCGCCGTCTCTCACTGGTCACCGAATGACCGCTGCTCCTCCGCGAATGTGCCTTTCTACAACGCCGATGTCCTTTATCCACACGGCATCGTCGGCCTCCGGAGTGCCGTCCTTGTAGTCCCCGGGATTGTTCATCGCAAAGCGCTGCGAAAAGACGAAGGCGATCTCGTGGGTTCCGTCGGGGATATCCACATGCGCCGCAGTCCAGCTGTTCGTGCATTCCGTCTGCATAATGACCGGCGAATCGTCCAAAAGGACATCGAAGTGCGAATAGTTATTGCCGGCAACGCTCTCGCCGCCAAAATACGACTTGCACTTGAAGCTGAGAACTTTCGGGCCAGTAATCGTCGCCTTGAGCGGAGTAGTGCACTGATACTGATAGTTCGTCTGGTTGAAGCTGCGGATTGTGTCGCCCTCAACAAGCCACGGAAAACGTACGCTCGTCTGCAATGTAACGCAGTCTACTTCAACACCATCATAATCTATTGCCGCCCCATCTCTCCACTTGGCGACTTCGCCGCACGTCTCTCTCAAGACCCTTGCATTGTCGTTGGTTGAGTCACCAAGCACAAAACCGAACTCCGTGGACGTGGTAGAGAAGTAGGGCGAAGGATGGGCATATACCCCTGTACCGTCCACATCATAAGCCATTATAGTGTGCCGCTTTTTCTCGCCATCCATGAAGTAATATCCGCGCCCATACTCAAACGGCGAATTGATTCTATCCTGCTTTCTAGAGTGTCCGCAACCCATATTGTGCGCATTCTCATGAATCATAGTATGCTGCGTACCTGTATCGACGGCACTAATGCTGCAAACGCTGAATGCGCATTCATGCTGACTTTCTACATCCTTATTGGATGAGAGCGGAATGCTATCCCCCAGAGTTGCACCAGACGTATTTACGAGCAATGTCACAGTATCGGCTCCGCAGAGTTCGCGTGAAGAACGCAGAGTGACTAACGGTCCCACGCCTGAAACAAGATCGCCAGACACAGCTTCTATATTTGCATACGTCGCATCCACCTTGCAAACGCCAGCAAGGCGATAGGAGTAATATCGGTCGAGGCGGTTGGTCGCAAGTACCGCGTTCATCTTCTCAATCTGCGTCGCGGCAAACTCCGTGAGCGTCACGCCCTTGTTCGCAACATACGCCTGCGCCCCGTTGTCGTATGCAACGAGAACATCAACCGTCGCAGGTGTTTCCGGCGGGGATGGATCATCGTCTTCCGTCGCAATGGAATCCCGCACTGCCGCTTCTGACACAGTTCTGTCGCTCGTCCCAAGCGCAATGTGCGAG
Source organism: Kiritimatiellia bacterium (assembly GCA_017547265.1). The sequence goes on from JAFYQC010000288.1 coordinate 16,454, forward strand.
GCATAGAGCGAGAAGTCCTTGGCGGGATTGGGATAGTCGTGCCACGAAGAACCGCGCCAAAGATGGTAGGGTCCGCAGCCAAACGTTATCGGCGAGACGACATTGCTTGCGGAATAGTTGCTGAAGGCCGATTCGGACTTTAATAGCGCCACGCCATCCTGGTAGAAAGTCGCGCCTTCGCCGGCCTTGAACGTGAGCGTGTAGAGATGCGGTTTCGAGACATCAAGTGCAGTTTCGGCCAAGCGCGTCGCCACTTCCGAGTTGAGCGAATTGTCGTTGAACCGGATATAGAACTTTCCGTCGCCATCGTACTCCGCCTGGATCGCGACAGGCAACGCGGCAGATGTATCGCGCTTAACCCACATGCCGCAAACTGTGCCGGCGGAATCCGCGGGGAACGACGCCATTACAGACACAGTCGCTTCGCTCGGCGTTTCCGCGAATGTCGCCTCGACAACAGTCTCGTCAAGCGCAAGCGCACCGGAGGGCGTTAGCGGAAAGACGCGCGGAATGACACCAGGCACATTCAGGCTGTAGTAAATGCTTCCGCCAGACGCCGTCATGCGCGGCGCAGGCTCGGGCGAAACAACATCCAAGACTGCCGCCTCGCGAACGACAAGTCCCGCATACGGATAGCGAGGCGAATCCTCGGCAGTCGCGCCAAACGTCACGCGGTTGACGCTTTCTCCGCTGAACACGAGTCCGCTCGCAATGTATGCAACCTTGCCATCAAGCAAGACACGCGTGCCGCCACTGCCATTTGAATAGTAGCCGATTTGCAGCAGATGTTCGCCTGCCGCAAGGGCGACGTCGTTCGTCAGGTTTGCCGTAGTCCCCAGCGAACCATTGGTGCCAATCCACCGGCAATTCAGCTCTCCAGTAGTTTCACGCACACAGTAAATCTTATAATCGCCAACCCTCCATGAGCAAATGGTGGCAACATCTGATGGCGGCGTCTCCGGCACGACGACCTTGACTGATATCGAAACCGCTTTGGTCGAAAGCCCGTCTATGACAATCGGCGACGAGGCGATTTTCGCGCCGCCGCCTTCCGCGACCGTCGCGTCGTCAGGCATCGCGAGCGCGAGCGAAGGATCATTGGACGTAAACGGCACGGCTTCCTCTATGGCCGACTTCTCAATGACTTTCGCATAGAGCGTGCTGTCCGACACCTCAAGCTGCCACTTGAGCCCCTTGGCAAGCGCGGGGAGTCGACTCGTCTTGGCGTCCTTTGCGTCGCTGATTCCGGCATTGCCCTTGAGGAGCGGATAGGACGCTCCGGCCGCAAGGTTGTCCGCGTCTGCAAGTTCAAAGTAGACACCAGAAACCGAAACGTTGTTGGTAGCGACTATCGGCGCGGATGCTGCGGACGAGACGCTAATCGTCGCACCGCTGTCGAGAGTCAATGTCGCAGTCTTCAGCGTGCAGCCGCTCTTCACCTTCAATTCCGCCCCCTCAGCAACAATCCATCCCAGGCCGTATATCGTAGAACCTGACGAATAGCCAACCTCCAGCGAACCGCTCTCGATGTCCGTGACGCCGGAATGCTTGAGTTCGACGTTGGCGACAAGCGTTCCGCTGCCGCGCTTGATTATGCCCCATCCGGAAGTGTCGTCTCTGTTGTCGGTCTGGGTGCCAACGTTGAGAGTAAGACATGTTCCGTTATAGACATTGATTTCCGAATCGGAGTTGCGAAGCAGGATATAGCCATCACCGTTGTTTTCGATGGAAGAGTCATCAGTAACATAGACACCCGGATCGCTCATCAGGTCAAGACGTTTTGCATTTATCGTACCGCCGCCCAAATGCAGCGCCCTGCGCAAATGCTCCATGTCGTTAAATGTGACAACGCCGCCCCTTTCGATTGTCAGCGAGGTGTTGTTCATATCGAAGCCCGTTCCTCCGCCGACATTGAAAACAAGCTCGCCCCCATTGGCAACTTCAAGTTTTGTTCTGCCGATGACGCCTGCTCCGCTGTTGATCGCGCCTTTAAAAATAACTTTGCCTACGCCGACGCGGAAGGTCGCATTGCCGGAAAACCCTCCGTTTTGGTTGTTAAGCGTATCGAATGTCTGCGTCTTTCCGGCACCAGGCGCGACAGTCATCGTTCCATAAGGCGAGATGGTTACCAAATTTGTGCAGTATCCGCTTGTGGCATCAACAGCCTGCCCAAACGGAGAATTGAAAGCGAGTGCACAGCCCGTCATGTTCGTGAACGTCGTTGCGGAGATTTGCACCGGCACATTAAACATCACATCTCCATACGGCGCAAAGTTGGCGTCGGGGATCGTAATCTTTGCCTCGTCATCACCACCATCAAATACATATGCCGTCTCAATGGCCGAAAACGCAACCGAGCCCGGCGCAACCGCACCCTTTACCGTCACCGTCGCACACGAAACACCGGCACGATCGGGAAACATCACCGCGTCGCCATTATAGAAATACTCGCCGTTCCATGGACGCACGGAACTGTCGCCATTGAGCCAAAGGCCGGCACCGTTCACATCACCCGACCAAGTGTGGCCATCATGCAATGTTATCGAGCGGACAGACTGCGCCTTGCCATCTACGACAGCGCAAGCAGTAAGTGTTTTCGGGCCATAGACAAGGTACATATTCACTTTCGTCCCAACACCACCATGCAGGGATTCTGACGTCGGAGTGGATCCGTCAAGCGTATAGTAGATTTCGGCCTCAGTATTCGAATTCGTCAGCGTTACATTGCACGAGGTATAAAACAGACCCCCGTCAGCAATGTCATTGCCGTTGTCGTCAAGGAATCTCACATCCCAGTCGTACGGCAACACACGCTCGCGCAACCCCGCTATGTCGCCATATGTTTGGAGCAACGTTCTCCGGTTGTTGTTCGTGCCCTCAACGCCCACTGCGCATCCGTATTCGGCGGGCAAGATGTCAGGCGAGGAAAAATACGGCACAGGCGAGTAATTGTAATTGTCGTCAGCCGTATAGTTGTAGCCCATGATCGTGTAGCGCCTGACGCCGTTTGCGTCCACAAAATGATAGCCGCTCGAGTCATCGAACCGCCCTGGACCAGAATTGGTCGGGCCTTGCCTGGTGCTGTGGTCGCACCCCATATTGTGGCCTGTTTCATGGCTCATAGTGTAGCGTTCGTAGACGGTTTTGATGTCGCAAATGTTGCAGGCATAGTTCATTCGGTCAAAAGTGCCAGGGTCTGGAAATGCGGAAACCGGATAGTAGCCGTATCCTATGCCAGTTACATTACCTTCCGTTTTGTCTATCAGCAGCGTTATTGTGTCGGCGCCATATTTATCGCGCAGTTGCGTCAACTTTGCAAGTGCGCCCACTCGCGCTCGCAGATTTCCAAGCAATGAATTGCCAATACTGGTATATGTATCGTTAATTTCGGTCACTCCTGCAAGACGATATGAGAATGTATCCAGAAGCTGGGACTTCTCAAGCACCATATTCATCTTGTTGACTGCATAATCCGCGAATTCCTCAATGGAATCGCCGAGACCACCCCAGTTTGAGC
>JAFYQC010000289.1 GCA_017547265.1 Kiritimatiellia bacterium
AACCACCTGTCCGGCGTCGAGGTCGTTTCCTATGGCCAGGTCTGGGCAACGCCATTCGACACAAACGCCATCGCCTCTGCTGGCGCACCGTTCGAGATCGTGCCGGGGCTCACGACATTTGCGCACGAGTTTACGCCGTCCAATTCTTACCGCTTCGCATGGACTGACGCCGCCATAAACCGCGACACGAACAATCTCGTCTCTGCCGTGCTGGAACTTTTCCGCAACGGCGATGTCTCGGTGACAACAAACGGCGTCGCGGCACTTTTGCCGCGTCCATTGCCTTTCCCCCACAACGGCTTTGGGCAAGATGACGAATGGGTAACGGCGAACTTCACGAACGCGGCAGAGATTCTTTCCGTCGGCTACCCGCAATGGGTTGACGCGCAAGTTGGCGAAGGTCTGACGAACGGACTCTACAAGCTCTCCGTCACCGTTGCGGACGATCCGCCAGAAACGACGCTCCTTTCTGTCGGCGACCTTTCCGTCGCCGTTACCAACGCAGGGGAGTATGTCTTTCTGCTTGGAAAGAGCATTTACTATCCGCTCTCAGTGTTCCCCGAAACTGCCACGAACTTTGTCTATGCTGCGGTGGACGACATTCCCTCTCTTCGGTTGCTGCCGATGCGTGGGATGCGCGGTGGCCTGAACGACGGACGCTGGACGAGAGATGAAGGCAGCCTTGAACTTGTCGTTCCCATTTATCCTCTTGTGCCGTTCTCGCCGTCTGCGCACATCGTATGGACTCCAGATCTAAGCGTGTCGCCAGAAAACTGGCAGCCGTCCGAGTTGAATGACAGCGAGACGTTTACCGCGATGCTCTCTGATGTTCCATGGTTTGTTTCGCCTACGTTCAATTGGAGCACTTCTGATCCGTTAATCGTGTCTATCTCGACTCCTGCCGCGCAGTCGACGCAGATGACAGCGCACTATCCGGCGGCTGACACGCAGCAAGTCTCGCTTTCGCTTGAAGCGTATGCCGGCGCATGCACTCTCCATTCCTATTACGTGAACGATCCTGAAGGCCAGGGCAGTGGGCCAGGCGTCAGCCTGACGATCTCCCTGCCCGAATCCATTTTCGTAAACGATGACGACGATAACAACGACGGCATACCCGATTGCAGCAGCACATTCCCAGACGATGACGATATAGTGTCGGGAAGTATTCTTTTCAGTTCGCCACAGCCGACGAACGGCACGATCGTTGTTGAGGGAATCTACGGCTATGACGAGGGATTTGGCGAAATGCCGCTTGTCTACGCCAACTCAAACTGCACTGACGCGATTACATCCGGCAGAACATTTGCTGTGTCCGGCGTCTCGTCGCTGTCGCAGCCAATCTACCTCAATCCGGCTACTGTCAGCACATCGGTTCCGGGCGTCCAGATTAAGGTGCGCTGGCATCCCGAGTCGGGACCCGACCTAACGGCCTCCGCGTTCCTGACGATCATTTCGCCCGTGGCGGAGCCAGTATGTAACGCGGCGACCAACGTTATAGAGAACGGCGTCGAGCACTCCTACGTGGTGAACCCCTGCGGCGTCGCGGTCGGACGAGAGGGATATTTCCGCGTCGATGTCGCGCCCGATTCGTTCCCCGACTCCAAGATTGTCTGGGAGAAGACCCCTGGGCTCGATTTCGTCGGTTCGTGCACAGGCCGGTGCGTTACGGTGCGTGGCGCATCCACTGGCTATGAGACGCTTTCCGTCAGTATCGGCGGGCGAACGAACAACGCGCCGGGGTTTCAGGTGCGCGTCGTGGAGACGGCTATGGTCAATTTGCGGGCGTGGATTGTTTCGGGTATCGAAAACGAGTTGTCACGCACGCCAGAATCCGTCCGGCAGATGGTAAAGGACGCGAACGATATCTTCGCGCAGATTGGTGTAACGCTGAACCTTGTAGAGCCGATCGTTGTGACGAATATTCCTGGCGCATACGATGCTCTCTACTATTCGACGACGAATGCCACACCTAAATGGTCCTATGGTCAGATTGTGGACATAGCATCTGGCACAGGTGGGCTGGAATGCTATTTTATAAACCGATTTGCCGATAAAGGGAAAACGCTTGCGGTAAATGGCCCACGCGGTGCAGTAATCACGCGAGGGGCAGACTTCAAGGACTTTACTCATGAAATTGGACATGAATTCGGCATGTGCGATATTTATGTGGATTCTTGCACAGCCGAGAATCATGATTTGCCATTGATCCTTCTCTCCTCTGGCGAGCTCGTTAACTTCTCCCGTGCACAGAACGACTGGAATGGAGGATGTGATGGCAGGGGGCCGGGAGGAGTTAGATATTATGCGACCAATACGAAGATGGTGAATATATTGTCTCGAATGCTCATGAAGGGAACACGCAGCCCTTCGGATAATCCAGTCGACATTACGGCTGGTGACATATACGGCGTTTTCTATACTAACGACGTAAACCAGACGGAAATCTGGTCCAAGGGGAACGCCCCTGTCATGTTTCCTTTCGGTTACAGAAACATATCACACCAATGAGAGGGTCAATATGAAGTGCAACACTCAAAAAAGAAGAACGTATACCGTGCTGTCCATTGCAGTGGCGGTTATTGTGTCCTGTCAGGCCGATACGTATACAGACGAGGAGTTGAGGCACGACGTACTGAAGTTCCTGACGACGCGCTGCTGTGGACGTGTTGAGGCAAGACGCGTTTTGACAAAGGAAGTTCATTTCGGCGGCGACACAAACAGGCTCGCCCGTATCCTCGCTGAATGCGCTCAGACAAACGACGAGCGGGTGGTCGAAAGTGCATTGGACCAACTCGAGAAGTATGGTACATCTGAGCAACTTCCTTTCCTTTACTCCTGCGCGACGAATCCACTTGTTGGCGACATGGCGGTCAAGACCGTTCTGCGCATCGAAGGTGTGACGAGCAATTCCGTCGCGTTAGCAGGTGATTATTTTGCCATTATGAACCCGCCGCCGCCTGGGGCAACCCAGACTAGAGATGATGTGTGTATAAAGCTTGTGGATGCAGCATGGGATGCTTCAGTCCCTGTAGCAACGCGCGAATATGCCCTAAGCGCGGCTTATGCGTTTGCGTCAAATATCAATCAGTGTCATCAATGGCTAGATGCGGCCTTCATGAGGCATGATGATTCGTATCAATACAGTTGCAGGAGGCTTTCTGTGTTTCGCGCGGCCTTGTTGCGCGGAGTTAATCAATACAGTCGTTCTTATGTTACCAATGCCATAAACGAACTTGTTGCCTATCCTGAAGCGAACCTGCCGGACTGAAATTGATGTGACGGCTTGCATGGTGGATTTGTCCCATTGCTCAAATTCGTGAACTTGTGCTTCGCATCTTGGATATGTGGGCGCATGATGCTCAAATATGCTGTGTCTCCATGATTCTACACGATCTACACGTTCTACACGGCCAAAACACACTCTGCGACTCTGCGTCTCTGCGTTAAAAAGAACTGCTGTTTTTATGATGGGTAAGTTTGGAAGATCGTGTCATTGTAGGTGACATAGAAGCGAGGATTATGGTAAAATACCACTCAAACAAGAGGAGGTATTGACAATGCAATGTCTACGTAGTTGTGTGGTTGGGGCCGCTGTGCTTCTGTGCGTCGAGATGGCGGGTGCGAAGGAGATATGGCAGGACCCGACGAGATTCGAGGTAAACAGGCTTCCGGCTCGCTCGATCATGGTTCCGTGCGAGTGCCCCGAGGTGGCGCTTGCGATTGCAAAGGGCGAGAGGCCACGCACCGAGTCAAAGTGGCTGAAGTCCCTTAATGGCACTTGGGGATTCAAGTGGAAGCACAATATCGATGTCGCCGGCTGGGAGAAGACGGCCGAGATCGCCGTTCCCGGGTGCTGGCAGCTTCAGGGCGAATATGATCCCGCGCTCTACACGAACGTCACCTACCCGATCCACGGCTGGAACGAGGGCGACCCGATGGTCGAACCGCCGAAGCACTACACGAGTCACTACTTCCGCAACCCCGTTGGGCTTTACTCGCGCACGTTCACCGTCCCCGCCTATTGGAAGAACCGCCGCGTCACGATCCATTTCGGCGGTGTTTCGTCTGCGATGTACCTGTACGTGAACGGCAAGGAAGTCGGCTATTCTGAGGACAGCCGCCTCCCTGCCGAGTTCGATATTACCTCCTTCCTCAAGGATGGTGAGAACTCGCTCGAAGTCAAGGTTCTGAAGCACTGCGACGGCTCGTTCCTCGAGGACCAGGATTTCTGGCGACTCTCGGGCATCTTCCGCGACGTATGGCTCGTCGCCGAGACGGAGAAGGCTCCTTATGATCTTGTCGTCGACGCTTCGCTTTCCGACGACTTCAAGACCGGTACTCTCGTCGTCAAGGATGCGGCTGGCAAGGTCGTTCTCGAGAAGAAGTTCGTGAATCCGAAACTTTGGAGCTGCGAGGCTCCCAACATGTACTACGAGACTGTTGAGATCGGAGGCGATTCCTACGCCGTTGCGTTCGGCTTCCGCAAGATCGAAATCAAGGACGCAGTCGTCTATATCAACGGCAAGCGCGCTCTTTTCATGGGCACCGACCGCCACGAAATGGAGCCCGGGACCGGCTACACGGTTACGCTCGAGGGCATGAAAAAGGACATCGAGATCTTCCACGACCTCAACATCAACGCCGTCCGTACCTGCCACTATCCCGACGACCCGACGTGGTACGAGCTCTGCGACCGCGAGGGCATCTACGTCGTCTGCGAGGCCAACATCGAGTCTCATGGAGCTGGTTACGGCGCTGGGACGCTCGCAAAGAATCCCCTCTACCACGATGCGCACGTGGCGCGCGGCACCAACATGGTCAAGGTGTTCCGCAACCATCCTTCGATCATCTTCTGGTCTATGGGCAACGAGGCGGGAGATGGTCCCAATTTCGCCGACGAATACAAGGCGATGCGCGCTCTTGACGCGACGCGCCCGATCCAATACGAGGGCGCGCAGGATTCCGACCATAGCGACATCAAGTGCCCTATGTACGCGAAGCCGTGGTATGTCGAGGGCTACGTGAAGAACAACCCCAAGAAGCCGTACATCCTCTGCGAGTATACGCACGCTATGGGCAACTCCAACGGCGACATCCAGGACTACTGGGATCTCGTAAGGAAGTATCCGTCGATGCAGGGCGGCTTCATCTGGGACTTCGTCGACCAGGCCCTCTGGAAGACCGACAAGCGCGGCAAGTGGCTCGCCTATGGCGGCGACTTCGGCGACAAGCCGAACGACGACAACTTCAACTGCAACGGCTTTGTCGCCGCCGACCGCACGTACCACCCTGGCGCCTACGAGATCAAGCACGCCTACCAGCCCGTCCACGTCGATGCGTGGGACTGGGAGTCGAAGACCGCGAAGATCTGGAACGCCTACCGCTTTTCGACGCTCGACCACCTGAACGCCCACTGGATCGTCACGAAGGACGGCAAGATCGTCAAGGACGGGATTCTCGACGCGAAGGGCTTCGAGCCTGACACCGTCAAGGAGTTCAAGATTGACGCTCCCGACGGCGATGCGATCACGTTCATCTTCGTGCGCGGCAACTTTGACCTCGACAAGGACGGCCATCCGGATGTCGTGGCGATAGACCATTTCGCCAAGCCCTTCGTTCCCGTCGCGGCGCCTGTTGCAAATGCCGTGCAGGACGAGGCGGCCGCCAAGCTCTTCAAGCTCAACTTCTGGCGCGCGCCCACCGATAACGACCGCGGCTGGAATATGCCGAACAATTGCAAGGCGTGGAAGCAGGCGACTGAAACGCAGACTCCGCCCGAGGGCTGCACGGCCAAGCTCGACGTCCGCAAACTCGGCGAGGGCAAGTATCTCGTCGACCTCAAGGTGACGGTCGGGGAGAAGCTTCCGCCCGTCCCGCGCATCGGCGTTACGTTCAAGCTCCCGAAGGAGTTCAGGAACGTTGAGTGGTACGGAATGGGACCGTGGGAGAACTACAGCGACCGTCGCACCGCCGTCCTTCTTGACGTGTGGAAGGCGTCGATCGGCCTCGTCAGTGGTCTCGCCGGCGAAGACGGCAAGATCGACTACCCAGCCCGCCGCCTCAACCCCGACAACTACGTAGAGCCTGGCGAGCAGGGCTACCGCACCGGCTGCCGCTGGATCGAGTTCACCGACGGCAACGGCAAGGCCGTCAAGGTCACCGCTCTCAGCGCGCCCGTCGGCTTCAACGCGTGGCCGTATTCGCAGGCTTCGCTCGAGAAGGCCAAGCACCAGTGGGATCTCTCCGACGAGGGCGAGATCACCGTCAACGTCGATGCGGTCCAGATGGGCATCGGCGGGGACGACAGCTGGGGTGCTCGTCCTCATGCCGACGACATGATCGGCAAGGGCGAATACGGAGTCTCGTTCATCGTTGAAGGTCTGTAAGGGGGTTAACTCATGAAGTTCTGGCTTTCCGCCGCATGTGCCGCTACAATCCTGTCGGGGTGCGTGCGCGATTCCGCGCCTGCAGAGCGCGATCTCGTCATCTACGGTTCCTCTCCCGCCGCGCTCACCGCGGCGATTGAGGCGCAGCGCCTCGGGCGGACGGCAGTGATAGTCTGCCCCGAGACTCGCATCGGCGGTCTTACGACGGGAGGCCTCGGACAGACCGACATCGGTAACAAGTCCGCGTTCGGCGGCCTTGCGCTCCAGTTCTACCGTGATGTCGCCGACTGGTACAAGGTCGACTCCCACTGGAAGTACGAAAAGCGCTCCGACTACATTCCCGACGGCCAGTGCGCCGGATCGTTTGGCGAAGACTCCATGTGGACCTTCGAGCCCTCCGCGGCGCTTGCGATTCTCGAGCGCTGGGAGCGCGAGAACAAGCTCGAGATCGTGCGCGGTGAATTCCTCGACCGTAGGCCTGGTGGCGTTGTCCGCGAGGGCTCGCGCATCGTCGCGATCAAGACGCTTTCCGGAAAGACTTTCCGCGGCAAGATGTTCGTCGACGCGACCTATGAGGGCGATCTCATGGCGGCTGCCGGCGTGAGCTACACGATCGGACGCGAGGCGAACTCGGTCTACGGCGAGACGATCAGTGGCATCGAAAGGGCGCTTTCCAAGAACCACCAGTTCAACAAGGGCGTTTCGCCGTACGTGAAGCCGGGCGATCCGAGCTCGGGACTTCTGCCGTATGTCGAGCCTGACACGGACGAGCCTGACGGCACGGGTGACGGTCGCGTCCAGGCGTACTGCTTCCGCATGTGCCTTACCGACGAGCCCTCGAACCGCATTCCTTTTGTGAAGCCCGAGGGATACGATCCGCAGAACTACGAGCTTCTTCTCCGCAACCTCGAGGCGATTGATCCCGAAACGTTCGTCAAGAATGCCGCGAAGTTCTGGCACTTCATGCCTTGGATCAACTCGAGGATGCCCAACCGCAAGACGGACACGAACAACCGCAGCGGCTTTTCGACGGACTTCATTGGGCAGAACCACGCCTGGCCCGAGGCGTCCTACAAGGAGCGCGAGAAGATTCTCAAGGCCCACCTCGACTATCAGATGGGGCTTATGTGGACTCTCGCCAACAATCCGCGCGTTCCCGAGCCGATCAGGAGCCGCGTCGCACAGTGGGGCACGTGCAAGGACGAGTTCGCCGACGGCCTCGGTCTCGGCTGGCAGTCGCAGCTCTATGTCCGCGAGGCGCGTCGCATGGTCGGCGACTATGTGGCGACCGAGCACGACGTCCTTCGTGAGCGCACGACTTCGCGCCCCGTCGCGATGGCCGCCTATGGCATGGATTCGCACCATGTCCGCCGCTATGTCGGCAAGGACGGCTTTGTCCATAACGAGGGCAACATCGAAGACTGGCGCGCGGGCGGCAAGCCGTATCCGCTTGACTACGGCGTGATTATCCCGAAGAAGGACGACTGCGAGAACCTCTTCGTTCCAGTCTGCGTCTCTGCCTCTCACATGGCGTTCGGGTCGATTCGCATGGAGCCGGTGTTCTTCGCGCTCGGGCAGGTTGCAGGCGCGGCGGCTTCGCTTTCTCTCGATGCCGGATGCGCAGTGCAGGACCTTCCCTACGAGAGTCTTAAGAATGTTCTCGTTGCCGAGGGCCAGGTGTTGAAATCTGAAAAGTGAAAGGGAAGACAAGATGAACATGAATAGGCGTGGTTTCCTGTCCGCAATGCTCGCGGCAGGTGCGTATCCGCTTTTGCCCGGATGCTTTTCGTCCAAGGCGTATGTCGCGAACGGCAAGGTGCGGCTCGCGGCAATCGGCTGCGGCGCACAGGCGTGGTTCGACCTCAAGAAGCTTGCGGGGAACAAGGACATCTGCGAAGTCGTCGCGCTCTGCGACACCGACATCGGAGCTCCCCACACGGAAGAAGCGCTCAAGCGCTACCCGGATCTTCCGCGCTTCCAGGACTTCCGCAAGATGTTCGACAAGATGGCGGACAAAATCGACGCCGTTCTCATCGGCATTCCCGATCATTCCCACTTCTGCGCGGCAATGCACGCGATGCGTCTTGGGAAGGCGGTCTACGTCGAGAAGCCCCTTGCACATTCGTTCCTCGAGTGCGAGCTTTTGATGGCGGCCGAGGAGAAGTACGGCGTAGTCACGCAGATGGGCAACCAGGGGCACAGCGGCGAAAACTACTACCAGTACCGCGACTATGTGCAGAACGGCATTATAAAGGACGTCAAGAAGGTCGTCGCGCACATGAACATGCAGCGTCGCTGGCACAAGTGGGGCGGCAAGACGGCATCGTATCCGAGGGGCGAGATTATGCCCGATACGCTCGATTGGGATGTGTGGTGCAACGCCGCGCCGTATCACGACTTCTCGAAGGATCTCGCGTATGGCGAATGGCGCTGCTGGTACGACTACGGCAACGGCTGCATGGGTGACTGGGGTGCGCATATCCTCGACTGCATCCACCGCTTTACGCTTCGCAGCGCCCTGCCGAAGGAAGTTGCGATTTCTAACGTGACGGGCTGGAATCCATTTGTGTTCCCGATCCAGGACACGCTGACGATGAAGTTCGACGACGTGACGCTCGAGTGGTATGAAGGTCTCGACAACAAGCCGCCGCTTCCCGAGGGTTTCCGCTATGCCGACAACAAGGGGCTTTTCCCCGCATCGACCGCGAACGACGGTCTTATCGACCCGCCCCTCAAGCCGGGCAAGGAGATATATCTCGCCGACGGCACTGTCTGGCAGGGCCTTTCCCACGCGTCCACGCTTGTGCGCGTTGGCGCTCAGGACGAGAAGGTTCCGGCGTTCGAGAAGGCGGGAAGCGACCACTGGCGCAATTTCCTTCTCGCCGTCAAGGGCGAAGAGGAGACGAGGAGCCCGTTCCGCGTCACCGCGCCGCTTTCTGAGATCTTCTGCCTTGGCGTAATCGCGCAGCGCCTCAATCGTGGCTTCAAGTTCGACCCAATTGCGAAGAAGGCCATCGGCGACGCCGAGGTTGGAATTCTCCTCAAGGGGCCCGCGCCGCGCGAGGGCTGGGAAGAATACTACCGCGTCTGACGGACTGCGGAATGAACCGCATCCTCTTCGAGAGTTCCGAAATTGCGGACGGTGTCGCAACTTGCTCCGACGCGAGAGCGGAGCACATTCTCTCCGTTCTCCACGGCGAAGTCGGGCAGACGCTAAAGACTGGCGAGATCGACGGACGCATTGGCACCGGCGAGATCGTTTCCATCGAGGGGCAGACCGTTTCAATCAGGTTGTCGCACACGGAAGAGTCGCTGCAACCGTGGTGCGACCTCGTTCTCGCGCCGCCGCGCCCGCGCGTCATGAAGCGGCTTCTTCCGCAGCTCGCGACGCTTGGCGTCGGCACAATCGTCCTTGTCGGCGCGAAGAAAGTCGAGAAGGATTTCTGGGGCGCAACTCTTCTCAAGGAGGAGAACTTCAGGCCGCTTTTCGTTGACGGTCTTATGCAGGCGGGCACGAGCGTCATGCCGCGGCTCGAGACGCGCAGGAATTTCAGGCGTTTTGTGACCGACGAGCTTGACACGCTTTTTCCGACGGTGAACAGGATTGTCGGCCATCCAGGTGGCGCGTCAGGTTTGCCTGCGCGGCGGGAAGGGCGGCTTCTTCTCGCCGTAGGGCCCGAGGGTGGCTGGACCGACGACGAGGTGGAGCTTCTGGAATCGCGCGGCTTTTCGCGCTATTCGCTCGGCGCGCGCATATTGCGCACCGACACTGCGCTCATCGCGCTTCTCTCCCGCTTTATGTAGCTCTCGTCGCTGTCTGTCCAATGGACGCGCAGGAGAGGAAAATGGTAAAATATCCTCTTCAAAGCGGATTTAGACAATGACAGCTATAATAGACTACAAGGCCGGGAACCTCACGAGCGTGAAGCTTGCCTTCGCCGCGCTCGGCGCGGAGGCGGTCGTAACGAGCGACCCGAAGGTGATTGCGGCGGCAGACCGCGTCGTGTTCCCAGGCGTAGGCGCGGCGAAAAGTGCGATGGAGAACTTGCGCACGCTCGGACTTGTCGAGGCGGTGAAGGAAGCTGCGGCGACAAAGCCGTTCCTCGGCATCTGCCTCGGAATGCAGATACTTTTCGACCATAGCGAGGAAGACGGCGGAGTTGACTGCCTCGGGATTATCTCGGGCAACGTCCGTCGATTCCCGACGGTTCCCGGGTTCAAGGTTCCCGAGATCGGCTGGAACGGAGTGGAAGGGCTAGACGGGAAGGAGTTCTACTTCGTACATTCATACTATGCGGAAGTCGTTCCCGAGACTGCGGGCGTTACGGAATACGCCGGAGTGAAGTTTACGGCGATGGTCAAGAAGGGCCGTCTCTGGGCCTGCCAGTTCCACCCGGAGAAGTCTGGCAGAATCGGCCTTGAACTGCTGAAGGAGTGGCTGTCATGCTGACGAAGCGCGTTATTCCTTGCCTAGACGTCCGCAATGGGCGTGTCACGAAGGGCGTCAAGTTCAAGAACAACGTCGATCTCGGAGATCCTGTCGAGATGGCGGTTGCCTATTCCGACGGTGGCGCAGACGAGCTTGTTTTTTACGACATCACGGCGAGCGCAGAGCGTCGTCCGATCGATATCGGCATGGTCGAGGCGGTCGCAAAGGCGATAAGGATTCCGTTTGCCGTTGGCGGCGGTATAAGCTCGGTCGAGGACATGGAGCGCGTCATTCTCGCGGGCGCGGAGAAGATTTCCGTGAATTCCCTTGCTGTCCGCAACCCTGGAATAATCGCAGAGGGCGCAAAGGCGTTTGGCGCACAGTGCATCGTCCTCGGCATGGACCCTGTGAAGAGCGACAAGACCGCGAGCGGCTACGAGATCACGACGCGTGGCTTCCGCGAGTTTACTGGTATGGATGCCGTCGAATGGGCGAAGCGTGCCGCGGGCCTCGGGGCGGGAGAGATCGTCGTCAATTCCGTAGACGCAGACGGCACGCGCGAGGGCTTTGAGCTTAACATCACGCGTCTTATCGCCGAGGCGGTGGACGTTCCGGTTGTCGCATCGGGTGGTGCAGGCAAGCCGGAGCATCTCGTCACGGTTTTTGAGAAGGCGAAAGCGGACGCGGCGATTGTCGCGGGCATGATCCACTCTGGCGACTACATAATTTCAGACATAAAGGCGGCCATGCACGCGGCGGGCATCCCGACGCGCATGAGCTGGTGATTAATTTCTGCGGTCGGCGCTGGGCGGGCGGCCGTAGTAGGCGGTGTAGGCGCGGGTGAAGTAGCTTTGCGTCGAGAAGCCGGTCCGTGCGGCAAGCTCCTTGACGCTGGAGCCGCCAAGGTCGACGAGGCGCTTCGCCTCGCGCATCTTGACCGAGAGGATGTACTTGTTCGCGCTCATGCCGAACGTCTTGCGGAACGCATTTTGCAGCGCCGTTTGCGAGATGCCCGTGGCTACGGCGAGATCTTCGAGCGCGATGCGCCGGTCGAGGTTGTCGTCCACGAGCGAAAGGGCCTTCGCGAGCCACGGCGGATCGACGGGATAGACATTCGTTGATTCGCGCTCGACGACGCCAAGAGGGGGAATGAGTATGGACTTCTTCTCTTTTGCACTGTCCGGATTGTCGATCATTTCCTCCAAAAGCTGCATGGCGGTGTAGGTCTGCAGGCGGAAGTTCTGGTCAATGCTTGTAATAGCCCGTGGCGAGCATGAGCAGATGGTGATGTCGTTGTGCCGGCCCATTACGGCGATGTCGTCCGGAACGGTCCGTCCAAGGCGCAGACACGATTCAATCACGAGCGCGGCCCGCCTGTCATGTACGCAGAACACCGCTGTTCTCGGCGGCAGCGTGGGGATCCATTCGTCCAAGTATGCCGGAACGGAGACTTTATTCAATAAAATCGCCATCTCGGACATTTTCTCGTGGTCGCACAGGATGCAGTCATGGCCCTCGTTTCGCAAAGCCGCCGAGAAAGCTTCCCCAAGCCGGTCGTAGAACTGGTTGCCGTGAGTGCCGCAGAACGCAAAGTTGGTGAATCGACGGTGCAAAAACCATTCAGCTGCCATCGCTCCGGTCATTTCCGGGGAGAAGTCTACATATGTGACGCCTGGATAGTCATTAATCGTGGTCATTACTACCGGCAAGCCTGTCGCCTTCAGGAGTTCAATCGTTTCTTGCTTGAAGACGTCTGCCAAGATGCCGTCGCAGCCGGCAAAGATGTTAGGCTGGGCTGACAGTTCCTCAAGCACGAAGCGCATGGTGCAGCTACGTCTCTCCTGTGCGTAAGTCGCCGCATAATCGAGTGTCTTGCTGACTTGCGTCGGGAAGATGCTTTCCGATACGAACGCGATGACTTTTGCCTTCGCTTTGCCAAGTTTGCTGTCTTGTACTCTTACCACATTGGTATTGTATCATATTGCCCATTTTCCGGGCAATAGTGACTTGTGTTGGATTTTGAATGGTATGATTTAAAAGATGTTGGATTTTGAATGACATACGCGTTGAATGGCGGAAGAGCGGTGTGTTACAATAATTGGGTCTTCATGTGCATAATCGAGAGGATAGGCGGATACCGCGTGCTGCGTCGGCTAGGGGCTGGCGGCATGGGCGAGGTGTATGAAGCCGAAGGTGGCGACGGCACGCACGTCGCCCTCAAGTTGTTCGCCGCCGAAGGCGCGAAGGCCGACTTCTTCCGCCGTCGCTTCCTTGCCGAAGCCCGGCTCCTCTCGCGGCTCACACACCCCCGCCTCGTCAAGGTGCGCGACTTCGGCGTTGATGACGAAACGCAGCGTCCGTATCTCGCGATGAACCTTGTTCTCGGCGCGGACGGTCGTGCGAAGACGCTTGCAGAGGTGATGCCGAACGAGGCCGACGAGGCGCTTCTCGCCCTCTGGTTTCGCGATCTCGCCTCCGTCATCGACTACATCCACGCCGAAGGTGTCGTCCATCGCGACATAAAGCTGAACAACGTGCTCGTCGATTCCGCAGGGCATGCGGTCCTCGCCGACTTCGGCATCTCCCGCGTATGCGACGAACGTCTGCGGCAGGAAATCGACGTTACGAAGACCATGCTTACGGGAACGACCGCCGAGCGGCAGGTGCTGGGCACCCGCGGCTACATGGCGCCGGAAATCCTCCGTGGCGAAGAGGCCACAGCCGCATCCGACGCCTACGCGCTCGCGGCGAGCTTCTTTCGTCTTCTCACGGGTGTGTGGTACGATCCGAACCTCTGTGCTGGCGGCGCACGGGAGCCGGGCCGGCTCGTGCTCGGGCTTGCCGACATGCTGGACTCCTTTGAATATAATTGGACGGACGTTCTCGGTGCGATGCTCGC
>JAFYQC010000290.1 GCA_017547265.1 Kiritimatiellia bacterium
ACTATTACATTACCCCCAGATGTCATTCTATTGATTTTGAGCATGCTTCTCCCTTCTTATAGAACTTGGCCTTACCTTTTAAACCGATTTTTTTGACAGCACTTCTATTGCAATCAAGCACCTAAGACTGTGGGGTATTAAGCAGAGTGGTGTGCCACTTGTTATTATCGGGCACACCCGCACCCTCATCAAAACTTGAGTGCTGTTTTTCCGCATTCAATTCTCCATGTGCGACATATGATATGCCACTGTTGTCTTATCGTTTACAAAGTGACATGGTCTCAGTCTCATTGGCACACAATTCAGATGCATCACTATCAACATGAAGAATAAATCTCCCCATTGCAAAACGATTTTAGTATGCCCATAGCAACAATTCAATTGGCGACTGCGTCATTTGAATCGTTGCTATAGGCAACGGCTATGATTACGCTTCTGAATCGGCATAAAAGTGAGAAACACATGTGCCACACACTTCTTTTCCGCCATTTTGCAACTGAGCCAAGTAGGAGCGAATATTTGACGCACTCATTGATCTATAAATGGGTTGCCCAGCGTTGGCTTTGATTTCTTGTTTGCAGACAGTCTCTCTTTTATTATTTAGAACAAAAGCTGGACAACCGTTCACAGGCCTTGTGTTGCCGTCTGCAACATGAATATTCTTTGCATCGTTTGCGTCAATGCACTTGCTTTCATATATCCCCCATGTATCGCAACCTGGATGGATAAATTCGCCCTTTGCCATATGTTCTCCTTTGTTTAGGTTTTGTTGTTCATGTTCAATCACCCGATTGATACAAAAATTTCGCAGGGGGATTTACCAGAGATCGTTGTCATGGAGCATTTCGAGGACGATGTCGCAGGTCATGCGGCGGCCGGGGATGAGAGACTTCTGCTGCTCGACAAGTCGTTCCGCGTCGTTCTGCGCCGGCAGGAAGTGATCGAGATAGTACACCCATCCGGCGCGCGTGGACTGGTAGAGGTTCGTAAAGGCCGGGAGGGTGACGCCGTCGGAGACACGCATCATCCGCTGAATCGAGTTGGACATCGCATTGAAGTCAGAAAAGCAGAGGTCGTATTCCAGCATCGCATACGCACCCGGGAGGTCGTTCGTGTTCACCGCAAGCCGCTGCTGCGCCCACTCGTATACGTTCGAATAGTTTCCCTGCACCCAGTCGTTTGTCACCGCCGCGTAGTTGTCCGCAGACGGGGCCGCATCCAGCGCCAGCGCCGCAGCGATTGCAATTGATGCCATCAGTGTCTTCATTGTTCGTCCTCCTGTCATGCCGTTCTACTCGCCTGACCTCGCCTTCGACTCTTCGATGAAAATCGGGGAGCAGAAGTTTTCATCAAAGTTGGATATGAGGTCACTGTCCATATGGTTGTCGGTCGGATGTGGATTCGGCCAAAGCGTAGTCACCTTCCCATCGCTTGACAAGAACATGTTCGTCGCCATTTGAGGGACGACCGCGCTGAACAAACCGTTGGTTGCCAGCAAGGCGCCAGCCTCCCAGCTCATGGCGGCAGATTCGTCATCTTCCGTGCCTGCCGTGCGCGAAATCTCCACGAACATTTCGTTGACGTTCAGCGCGGCCGTGACATAGCTGACGAGAAAGTTGCTGAGTTTGGCTATTCTCACGGGTGCGCCATACAATGTTGCGACCGCGCCAAAATGAAAACTGTCGTCGCTAATTGAGTTATACGCCCTCACGGTTGGATAATCGGCGCAGTCGACGCGCCCATGGTAGTCTCCGTTCTTGTAGAAGGTCACCGCACCCCAAAGCGGCGTCAGGATATATCGTGGCCAATATGAGCGATAGTATGCAACTGCATTGGACGCGGCAATAAAGTCGCTTTCGAAAACGGCATCGATTGTCGCACCCGCAAGCGGAAGCAGGATGTTGCCCTCGGTCTCAGGCGAACCGTCGCACGACGCGGCAATCCTGATCACTCCGCCGCATGTCGGGTTGCGGAACTCGGCCGTGAGACCTCCCGTGGAAACGAGTGTCCCGCTGTCGGTCGTATTCTCGATGATGCGCCAGGATGCATTGACATCTGGCGACACGGCGGGATCCAGGACCAGCTGCATGCCGACCGTGACGTCGCCGACTATCAAGCTGCCGAGAACCCTCGCCCAGTCGAAGGGAATAAGAAGATGTTTGCCGGGATTGAGCGCGTTCTTGGGGTTGAATGGATACTGTGTCGCACCCATGAACGGAGGGTCGTCGACCCCCATCTCCTCCGCATTGCTGGACATCAGCAGCTTGTCCACTGTTGCGACAGTCATCGCATGCGTCACCGTGTAGGTCTTTCCGCAAACAACCACGCTCGCCGAGAATTCGATGTCGCCGACATAACTGCTTTTCGCAATTCCTCGCACAGACAGCGTATGGCCGTCTATAGTCGTTATGTCCAAGAGCCCCGCCCCTTTCACGCATTCAATCGTGGGAGTGGCGTCGACATTGTACGGAGCGCTAAATACGGCACTTACCATATTGGAATTGCCGTTTAGCATGAGGACTGACGGGGCGGTTATTGACAGCCATGCTTGAGGTCGTATGGGCACGCAATACTCCCAGACATTTGTGGCGAGGGTGCCGTATGTGCCGTCGGGATACAGCGTAATTGCCGCGTTTATCGGGGTGTTCGTGTCCGGCAGCTGGTAGAAATGCCACCACCAAAGAGACTGTGCGCCGTTTTCGCCTTCGCTTCGTGCGAGCACGCTTTCTCCTGGCAGCGCCACAACCTCGCCGAGCCCTGTGCTAATCTCGCCGTTCTCGTCGCGGGGCTTTGGACGTATGGAGCCCCAAGGCGAGACCCATACCGATTCACTCTCCGTTCCTTCGGGTCCGAATGGGAACGGGAATCCGGGGAAATCTATCTTGTTGTTTCCGAAAGGAGTCGCCGCCCCATGCATGTTCCAGGTTCCGACTACGACAGCATTTGAAGGCAGTTCGACATCTGCGGCATAGATGCGCGAGACAACGCGGTAGCCGTTCAGTACATCGTTCGTTGTCAGTGTGTAGTTGCCGCCATCTTGCAAAGTGTAGTTCACACCGCTGCCGCCGTATGGCTCCAGGATTGGAAACTGCCCGCCGCCCAAAGGAATCCCCACATTCGACATCATGTTTGTGTTCCCCGCGTTGCCGGTGTTGTTTGTGCTCGCCTTCTGCGCTTCGACAGTGACGATGGCAACCATCACGACAAGCAATGCCTGGATCGACCGCGGCAGATTGCGCAATCTCCTCATGCCAGAGGCAATTGGCCTTCTCGTCGCCATCCACAGGATATATCCGTAAAGGAAAATCCCTGCTGCCAGCGCAATCACAATCCAGTTGCTATTCATAGTTCAACATCTATTCTTTGAATCCCTCGGGCTCAGCCTTTACCGAAGGCGAATCACAAGTTTCTTGGTCTCGACCGTCACATCAACGCTTTCGCCGACGACGCCAAGGCCTCGTTTTATCACCTTGACCAGATTCCACTCCCCGTTCCACTCGCAGGACTTGACCATATGTGGATTCGCGGCGTTTTCAAGGACGGAGCCAGTTGACAAATCAGCATAGTAATGCATGCCGTCATCGCATCCGAAGATAAATGCGGCTTCGCCAAACGACAAATCGCCGTCATTGTCAGCATCGCTTCCAACCGCGACAACTACTTCGTTAGAAGCCGGTTGCGACATATCGAGAGAGAAGCTTACCATGTCGAGGCGCTCCATATTGACGGCAATGGCTATGTTCGTGGATGTCTCCGGATACGGCAGATCCACGTTGGGGAGCGCGGGAATGATCAGTGCCAGCAGAAGTATATTCATGACTTGCGCATCTATTACGGGCTCTAATAAGTACGAGCCAATTATAAGGTCATTTATTGCCAAGGGCAATATAAAAAATAGCAAACCGTTCACGGAATTTAATATGCTCGTTATGCAGTCAAGCAATCTTCATGGTTTTTGCTATATTGCGGCAGATGTTCACGAAAATTGTTATAGCTATTTTAAATGGTGCTGTGGACAGTCTGTTGCCAAAGCAGGAATTTGGTATAATATGGGCAAGATCATGAAACGAAAAATCCTAGTTGTGGAGGACGTCGAAGCTGATGCTCTTGCGGCAAAAGACGATCTTGAGAAAGGTAATTTTGAGGTCGACATAGCTCGTTCCGCCAATGAAGGACTTGGCAAGCTCCTGCTGAACAAATACGCGCTCGCGATTGTGGACTTGCGATTGAGTGCGAACGGCAGCTTTGCAGACGGAGTGGATCTCATCAAGAAGGCCAAGGCGTCGAATGTCGCAACGCCATTTGCCATCTTCAGCAACATGACGAATACCAAGTCCATTGTCAAATGCTACGAAGAGCTGGGTATAAAGACTTTCATAAAGAAGCTATACGACCGCGGGGAATTGCTTGTGCGCGTCAAGTCGATACTTGACGATGACGATGCGCAAAATGAGAGCACCGCGGTGGTGAACATTGGCCCGGTGACATATGACAAGGTCAACATGGTCGTCACCAAGAACGGAAAGAAGATAGACATTGGAAAGCGCCATTTGCTGATATTCAATCTGCTTGTTCACCACTTACATGGATTCGTTACGACTGACATGATAAACGAGGTAGCCTTCGGTGGCTCGGCTACGAATCAGACAATCTCCCAGCGGATATCCGAGCTGAGGGATTGTCTCAAGGACGAAACAACAGGAGAGCCCTTCCCCATCCACTTCAAATCGGGCAAAGGATATGAAATACAGTATTGAGAGAGAAGCCGTGGCCGATGGAGACAGCCGCCTTTGGGCGATAAAGCGCAGGGCGGTATACGGCTGCCTGCTGTATTGGACGGCTATCTTCTTGTTGATTGTGACGATCGTCTACAGCAGCGTTGCGCGCAATCTGATAAGGAAGTCCGTCGTTGTAGATGTCGACAACTTGCTGTACGCATTTGTCGTCATTGGCGTTGCATTGTCCATAGTCTACTATTTGTCAATGCGCAAGACGCTAAACAAGGCTTTCGCCGAAATCGCCAAACTGGAGGATGAGAAGGACGAAAACGTGGCCATAGTGATGCATGACTTGAAGTCGCCCGTCACCACTGTGCGGTCGCTTGCAAGACTCGGCAAGTCGTCCAAGGAAAACGCAGGGCACTACTTTGACCAGATATATGACTTGTCCGGGAAGCTTTACGACTGCATAGAGACCAATATCGACATTTCGGACAACTACACAGGAAAGGCACCAAAGGCTACAGAACCAGCAAATGTCTCCCTAATTGTGGCGGAATGTGCCGCCGAGATGCGCCCGAATGCAGAGGCAAAAGGCATTAAGTTCGAGTTAGACATCGAAGACGGCGTCAAGGTCGTGGCGCTTTCGTCCAAGATAGAGTCGTTGGTGAACAATCTCATTGGCAATTCTGTCAAGTATACTGAAGCCGGGTGTGTAAACGTCTCGTTGAAGCAGATTGGCCCGACAGTCAGGCTGCAAATATCCGACACCGGACCAGGGATGTCTAATGACGTGAAGGCCCATATGTATGACAGGTCGTATAGGGCTGGCAACGGAAGCTCAAAAGGGAACGGACTTGGACTCAAGCAGGTGAAGTCCATCGTCACGTTGTGCCATGGCGTCATCACTTGCAAGTCTGAACTCGGCAAGGGAACGAAGTTCACGGTTATGCTGCCGGCGGCAGGGGTCAGGGGTTAGGAGTTGGAGTTTAGAGTTGGAGTTGGAGAGTGGTGGGAAGAGTTTTTATAAAGTTTTCAACGCAGAGGCGCAGAGGCGCAGAGTGCGCAGAGATTTTTAGGGCTGCCTGCGGCAGGGGTCAGGGGTCAGTAGTCGGGAAACT
Source organism: Kiritimatiellia bacterium (assembly GCA_017547265.1). The sequence goes on from JAFYQC010000290.1 coordinate 5,840, forward strand.
AGACGATTGAGGCGAGGCCTTTGAGCCAGCCGGAGAGCGTGGAGGGGACTTCCGCGATGGACGGGAAATAGCCGACTTGCGTGTTCACGCGGTCGCGGACTGATGGATCGATAACTTCGCCATCAAGATAGACGCGCGGCTTGATGGGATCAAGCGGCGTCTCTTCGTTGTGGATCTTCGCTATCGAGGCGAAGTCACACTTGTGCGGGCGAGACTCTGCCGGATTGACAAACTTGAGCCCATGGCGCTCGGCATTGCGCTTCATCCATTCGAGCGCAATATCGGACAAATCACATTCGCTCTCTGGATATCCACCACCTACATCCATGTGGACGCCTGAGAACCAGGACTGAACAACCTTGGGCGCCGGCGAGTACTGCATCACGCCAAAGAGCGTGCGGCGCTCGTCAGTCGCCATCGCATGGTAGATCAACTCCACATTTGGCGCGCGTTCGCCGTCGTGATAGCCCTTAAAGAAATCGTGCGGCGACGAAACAGCGTCCCAGAGGCCGAGCATCTCTATCTTTGGCGAAGGAAGAACGCCTTCGCTTTTCAGGCGTTCGACGGCCTTTGTGTCTTTATTGGCGTATGCCTCAGCAATCGGAATCGCATTCGCGAATTTGCTCGGGATGCCAACCTCGGAGAGCAGCCAGCTGAGCGTGTGCGAGATATATGCGCCGCGGCTGAACCCGAAGACATAGACGGAGATTTCCTCTCCTTCGGGGGCGTTGAGCACTTTCTTGGTGAGCCAGCGGTAGGCAAGGCCAAGCGGACGCGGGAAGTCCGCGGCAAACATGCCGCCGAGAAGCTCGTCACCCGTGACGGTGCCGATTCCCTCGATGTACGTCGCTTGGGTGTCGGATTCGGGCGAGCAGTCGAGGTCCTGCTTAAGCTTCCAGACGTTCGTCCGAGTGGAGGCATAGTTCCATGTTCCATCGATGCAGACGACGAGCTTCATTGCGCCTCCTCCAGCCAAAGAGTTAGTTCGACTGGCTTGGCGATGCCGAGCGAGCCCCAAGTTGCAAGGACTTCCCACCACTTTTGGGAGACAACTACGCGCTGCACCGCCCTTTCGTCGACACGACCGTTCGCACCCTGCAGGCGGGCGTCGAGCATCGTCTGGGCGCTGTCGCCCCAATCCCAGCCGTAGGCGCTCGTGACGTCGCAGAACTGCATCTTCGAGTTTTCGTCGCAGTCTGCGGCGCTGGAGAGGTCGAGGTGGACGCAGCCGGTGAAGAGCAGGGCCGTTAGAGGGAGGAGTTTGTTGATCATTGGGGTGAGTTGGAGTTCAGAGTTGGAGTTGGAGAGTGGAATTGTAGATTTTTTGTTTCGAAGTTTTTAACGCAGAGTACGCAGGGGTTAGGGGTTGTTTATTTAATCCGCTAGGGCTTTGTCCAAAATCGATGCGTCCAGCAGAAACGGTATCGCACCGACTTCGATTATGCCCTCAGACGTGTAGTGCATTGGAGTGTAGCCGCCAACGATTATCATCTTGCGGAAGAAGTCGTCGCACTTGCGCAGCGGGAGCATCTCCTGTTCGCGTTTCGCCTCGTTCGACAGTTCGTATGTTACTTGAATGTACAGCTTGCCAGGCGCTCGGTTGACGACAAAGTCAATTTCATGCTGCTTGTCCCCAACAGACACTACGCCCACGTCAACCTGGCAACCACGCAAAAGCAGCTCGTTGAATATGACATTCTCCAGCATGTGCGACGGCTCGACATCCCTGAAGTCAAGTCTGGCGTTTCTGAGCCCCGGGTCTTCGCAGTAATACTTAAGCGGATAGTCCAGATACTGCTTGCCCTTTACTTCCCACCGCTGCGCCGAGGCAAACAAGAACGCATCCTGGAGAAACTCCACGTAGTTGGCGATGGTATGGTCGCTCGATTTGACCTTCAGGACCGACTCAAGCGTGTTGCGCAGCCTGTGCGGATTCGTGAGCGAGCCCGTAGCAGAACTTATAACGTCTACGAGACGGGAAAGGACATAGTCGTCTTTCAGTCTGTAGCGTTTGCGGATATCCTTGAGATAGACCTCCGAAAACAGATCCTTCAGATAACGCGCCCTGCACCTGTCATCAGACTCAAGGGCCGCCAAGGGCATGCCGCCCCAAATCAGATACTTCGACAACGCCTCTCCCTTGTCCACGGGCTTCACCGCCTCACAGTATTCCGCAAAAGAAAACGGCCGGACACGAATCTGCGTACCGCGATCCGCAAAATTCGTATCTATGTCCTTTGAAAGCGTCTTGGAATTCGAGCCGGTAACATAGACATCTACTTTCTCCGTCTGCCGAAGCCCATTGAGAGTGTCATAGAATGTGACATAGACATCACCCCGATCTTCCGGGGCATAGCGCGACAAATCCACCCCCTGCGGCAGAACTCGCTTTGCCATCTGAATTTCGTCAATGAACACATATGTCCACTTACCATCCTTCGGCAATCTTGAACGGACATAGTCGCCAAGGCTTATCGCATCACGGTACGGTTCGAACTCATCCCTGTCAAGCGGCACTTCTATGATATGCCCATCGTCAACGCCTATTTCCATCAGATAGTCCCGAAACAAGACCGACAGCAAATAGGACTTGCCTGAGCGTCTAATCCCAGTCAGGATTTTCACAAGTCCATTGTGCATACTGGCTTTCAATTCAGCCAAATATGTCTCTCGCTCAACCTTCATACTGCAAACTTTTCCTTCTTCTCAAGAAAGTTTGCATAGATTTTACCACTTTCGTACTGTCGAAGTCAACAGTCTACTGCAAACTTTCTGGATTAGCCGACCAAGTTTGCAGAATGGTGGTGGTCAGGAGTCAGGGGTTAGGAGTCAGGAGTCAGTAGTTGGAGTTCAGAGTTGGAGTTGGAGAGAGGAATTGTAGATTTTTTGTTTCGAAGTTTTTAACGCAAAGACGCAGAGACGCGTAACCGCCGCGCAAGCGGGGCTCGCGATTCGTAGCGAGCCAAGCCGAGCGAACGCGAGTGCCGAGAGTACGCAGAGAAATTTTGGAGTTGGGGGTTAGGGGCTGGTGATGAGGGGCCAGGGTTTGGAGGGTGGGGGATTGCGGCTGGCGGCGGCACCGGCGGTCATGTAGTCGAAGATGCCTGCGCGCCAGTTCGCGACGCGGGCCTTCGCAAGCGGCGTGTCGGCACGACGCTCCGCCTCATCCATCAACCTCCCGAGCTCGCGCATGACCTCCGGCGTGCCAAGCACCTTCCAGGCGAACTCGACGCTCTGATGCGTGCCTTTCATAAGCATCTCAGTAGGGTAGTTCGCCCGAGTGCAGTAGCGCTCCTCGACGATGCGGTAGAACTCCTTTATCGGAGCTGCGGCCTTGCCATAGGACGAGAAGTAGTCATACTCAAGCAACTCAAGCGGCTCTCTCGGATCCCACATCCACCGAAGCGAAAGAAAATTCTCGTAGTCGTCCACGAAACCGCAGTTGTAAATGTGCTCAGAAATGTCGAGCGAGCCGAGAAGCGCGTATTCCTTCGCGAGCACATGCGCGAAGAACCCCGGGAAGCAATTGACGAATGTGGAGTTGTCCGCGTATTCCTTGGGGAAGGTGTTGTAGAGCCAAAGCCCGAACGGGCGATCTGGATATGCCGCACGCCAGTCGCGAAGCTGATCTTCCTGCCGGGCGTACCTCTGGGCGTATGGTATGCGGTTGCATGTAAAGCAATAATGGACAATTACGTTCGGCTCGAGCCGAAAGGTCGGAACACCGCAGTGCGTGTAGTAGGCAAGCGTGGAGATCTTCTTGTCGGGATGCGTCTTAGCGACTTCCTTCGCCACGGCATTGACAAACCTGAACCAGTAGTCGGACTGCTGCGAACTTGAAAGCGCGAGCTCGCGATGATACTGGGGCGCGCACTTTTCGCACAGGCAGAAGGAGCCGTTGTCCATCGGCTCAAGGCAGCATGCGTCCTTGCCCCATTGATAGCCATTCTTGTCACCATTGTCAAAGTACGCCCTGACATCCGCAACGGCCTGCTTGATTACGTCGGGATTGGAGTAACAGAGCTGCGGCGGCCTATCGGCCTTCTCATACCCCTTGGCGAAGAAATCGGGCCTGAACTGCTCGAACTTCGGGTGTTTCTTGTTCCAGAAGCGGTCATACCACCCATAGAACGAATGACACGCACGGGAAATCTCGCCGCCCGCTTTCATGCGCCTTAAGAAGAGATTTTTGCGGCGAGCTATCTCGCGCTCCGCGGCGGCGAAGGAACTCCCGCCCGCAAAGGCAGACGGATACGCGACATGGAGGTAGTTGGTCCAGCCAGAAGAGCCCCGCTTCCAGAGCTCTGGGGAATATGCGCCGCCGAACGACCGTCCTACGGACATGTTGCCCGGATTGCGCCCCTTCGCGAATGGCCTGTCCTTGCGGTTCTTCTGCTTGACGGAGAGGTTGGGCTTGGAAGGAATGATCGTCCCGGCGTCTGTCGGGTCGAGCCAGCTTACGCCGCAATAGTCGCGCAGAAAATCCCATGCCGCGTATTCGGGAAAGCCGCCACTTTCGAGGGCGACGCCAGCAGAAGAAAACGAGATGCTGAGTTCCTGTTGCGCAAGCTTGGGGTTATAGGCGATTCGAAGCGACTTGCGCCCTTCCGCGGGACGAGAGACGATCGAGAAGCTCGCACCAGTTATCTTGTCGAGGTGGAGCTTTAGTTCGTCGGCGGCAAAGCGGAGGTTTTCGTCGGCATCAGGAGCAATTACTATGTCGGCGAGAGCCCTTGAGTTTTCAGCGAGCGGCATCTTGCCCGAAGGAAACAAGCCGCCCAAACCGCCGTTCGTGCAGCCGGCGAGAAAGAGAAAAAGGAGCGGTAGTAGAAGACGGTGCATAAGTCCGCCTGTAGCGCGAGCTACTTGAACTGCTCAAGCCACTCTTCTGCGAGAGCGGGCCAGGCGTCTGTCGGGAAGCCGAGGCGACGAATGCCGTAGCCGTGGCCGCCGTGACCACCCTTCTCAAACGCATGGAGTTCAGCGCCGACGCCGGCCTTCTTTAGCGCGGCGTAGTAGGCGAGCGACGTCTCGATCTGGCAGAAGTCGTCTTCGCTCTGGACGATGAACGCGCGCGGAGTATCCGCGTCGACAGGATACTCGTCAAGCCGGATGTCCATTCCTTCGTGGCCCTTCCAGACATTGTCCTTGTCTTTCCGCTTTATGAGGTCCCACGGGTAGATTGGCATCTGGAAGTCCGGACGGCACGACTTCTCGTCGACCTCGTCGACCTTCTCGTAGATCGGGCGCTTCGAGTTCGTCGCCGTACGCACCGTGAGGTTCGCGCCAGCGGAAAAGCCCATTATGCCGACCTTGGTGGGATCGATGTTGAACTTCGCAGCATTTGCCCTGACCCAGCGTATCGCGCGCTGCGCATCCGCAAGCGCACCGTCGCGCTGGTCGGGAACGCGGTACTTGAGAATGACGCCCGCGACCCCCTGGTCCTTGAGCCACTGCGCGACTTCGACGCCTTCGTGGTTCCAGGCAAGGATACCATAGCCGCCGCCAGGGCAGATGACGATCGCGGGGGTCGGATGCTCCGCGTTGGGCACAGGCGTCACAACGACCTGCGGAACGCTGACGTTTGCGATGCGCATCACGTCGTCCCTCATCGGCTCGACGCCCTCTGGCTTGGGGTTTTCCTTCGCCAAGGGGATCTTGCCCTTGGGCCAGATTTCGTACGCTGCGTTGGGCGTATCAGCAAAAGCTCCCGCCGCCACGAGGGCAAGCGCCGCGACAATGCAAGTTTTCATGACGACATTATACCAAATCAAGCGTCGCCGTGCGACGAGAACCTCCGTCAGAAGCCGAGGTTGAGGATCGGGAAGACAAGTGCGCCACCGGAGCCGCTCATGTTGAGGATGCCGAGCTGCACTCCGTGGAGGTCGCCCGTCATGTTGAGAACGCCGAGCTGGAGTCCTACGGTATGCGAGGCGATGTTGAGCGCGCCAAGCTGCACGCCGATGCACGTGCCCGCGAGATTGACGGGCGCGAGCTCGAGACCTGTCATTGTATCGGTTACGTTGTTGATGAGGCCGAGGTCGAGGACGGCGAGATTATCCACCTGGCCGTAGCCGATGTTGATCATCGCGCCGAACACGGTGTGCGAGGGGCTCGGCAGCTGAAGCGGAGGAGTCACGAGAGAGATGCCCAAGGGGAGCCAGGGCCGCGAGCCTGAGTCTTCGGCTGAGGCGGTAAAGACACATGCCATGATGGCGACGGCCATGAGAAGTTTCTTCATTCCAGTGCTCCTTTCGGTTGGGTTTGATTTTGGTTGTATTATACCAAAAATCTACTGGGTAGGAGTTGGAGTTTAGAGTTGGAGTTGGAGAGTGGAATTGATATCTTTCTTATCTGAATTTTCAACGCAGAGGCGCGTAACCGCCCCTTGAGGGGGTTCGCGACCCATAGGGAAGCGAACACGCCGAGCGAAGCGAGTGCCGAGAGACGCAGAGTGCGCAGAGAAATTTAGAACTGGGGGCAAGCCCCCAGACCCCTGACTACTGACTCCTGACCCCTGACTCCTGACCCCTACATCAAAGATTCGCAAACGGATTACACGTGAATTCTTTTTTCTTCGCGGCAGCGAGGGGTTTGACGCGGACGCGGATGTCGAGTTTCGACTTTGCCGGCTGCGCAGGCGGCGCATCCACCTTCGGCTTCGCCGCCCTCTGCCGCTCGTAGTCGTCATACCCGCCAGGGAACTGCTTGACGGTCCCATCGCCCTCAAGCGCGAAAGTCGAAGTCACTACATTGTTCAAGAACTCTCGATCGTGACTCACCAAAAGCAGCGTCCCCGAATACGCGAGAAGCTGCTCTTCCAAAAGCTCCAGCGTCTCGATGTCGAGATCGTTCGTCGGCTCGTCCATCACAAGCAAATTCGCTGGTCTAAGGAAAAGCTTTGCAAGCATCAGCCGCGCACGCTCGCCGCCGGAAAGCGCCTTGACCGGCGTACGCACACGCTCAGGCGTGAAGAGAAAATCGGCAAGATAGGAATAGACATGCTTCCTCACTCCTCCCACCACGACTTCGTCACGATCGGAAGCAATATTCTCGCCTACGGTAAGTTCTGGCTTCATCTCGCTGCGAAGCTGATCAAAGAACGAAAGCTCCACGCTCGTGCCGCGCACAACCTCGCCAGATGTCGGATTGAGACGACCAGTGAGCAAGTTCAAAAGCGTCGTCTTGCCAACGCCGTTCGAGCCGAGAATGCCAATCCTCTCGCCGCGGAGCACTGTCGCCGTGAAATTGGAAATCACAGGACGCTTCGAGCCGGGATAAGAAAATGAAACGTTCTTTACTTTAAGAACGCCCATGCCGCCAGGCGCCGCGGCATCGAGTTTGAGCGTCGCAGAACCTACCGCGGCACGCCGTGCCGCGAATTCCTCGCGCAGCTTCATAAGCGCGGCTACTCGCCCTTCGTTGCGCGTAGTCCTCGCCTTTACGCCGCGTCTGATCCACGCTTCTTCCTGCGCGAGCTTCTTTGACTTGCGCTCCCAGTAGACCGCTTCGTCCGCCAAGAGCTCGGCCTTGCGCTTAAGGAATGTCGGGTAGTCGCACTCCCAGCCGGAGAGTTCGCCGCGGTCGAGATCAAATATCTTCGTCGCGACGCGCCTGAGAAAGCGCCTGTCGTGAGTGACGACGATAACAGCCATGTCGCGCGCGCGCCGCAGCATCGCCTCGAGCCAGTCGATCGTCTCCATGTCGAGATGGTTCGTCGGCTCGTCGAGAAGCAGAAGGTCAGGCCGCGACAACAGCGCCGCCTCGAGAATGCTCCTGCGACGACGGCCGCCTGAAAGCGCGTTGAACGCAGGATCGTCCGGACGGTCTGCAGGAACTTCCTGCGAGACATAGACGATCTTGAGCCCAAGCGCGCGAACAATTTCGCCTGTGTCTGGCTCGAGTTTTCCTGCGATCACCTTCAGCAAAGTCGACTTGCCCTCGCCGTTGCGCCCCGTGAGCGCGGCGCGAAGCCCCTTCGACACGGAAAGCGACACGCGATCCAAAACGCTCGGCCCGCCAAACGCGAGCGACACATCCTTAAGCGACAGCAGAAAATCGCTCATGTCCCTCTCCTTTTCCTCTTGAGCTCCGCCTTCCAGGCCTTGATCTGCTCAAGGCGAGTCTTGATGCGCGCCTCGACTCCCTCGCTCGTGGGAACATAGTACTCGGCGTCCTTCAGCGAGTCGGGAAGGCACTGTAGGTCTGCTATCTTGTTCTCCTCGTAGTGCGCGAGGCGATAGCCCTTCCCGTAGCCAAGCTCCTTCATAAGCTTTGTCGGTGCGTTGCGGATCGCAAGCGGGACCGGCTCCGCAGTGCGAGAGAGCGCGTCCTTCTTCGCCTTTTCGTAGGCGATGTACGACGAATTGGACTTCGGCGCGATGGAGAGGTAGATGACTGCCTCTGCAAGATGGACGGAACACTCGGGCATGCCGATGAAATGGCAGGCATGCTGCGCGGCGACCGCAATCTCGAGAGCGCGCGGATCCGCAAGCCCAACGTCCTCCGCCGCGAAACGAGTGACGCGCCGTGCGACATAGAGCGGATCCTCTCCCCCTTCCAGCATACGCGCGAGCCAGTAGACCGCCGCGTCAGGATCGGAGTTTCGCATCGACTTGTGAAGCGCCGAGATGATGTTGTAGTGTTCCTCCCCGTCCTTGTCGTAGAGAAGCGACTTGCGGGACGTGCACTGCTCAAGAACGCCGTCGTCAACGACAAGCTCGCCGCCCTCTCCGCCGCAGTTCAGCACGACCATCTCGAGCGACGAAAGCGCCGCGCGCGCATCGCCGTTCGCGAAGACGGCGAGAGCGCGGAGCTGGTCGTCGGATATGCGAACCTTCAACGAACCGAAGCCGCGAGCGTCGGTGACGGCACGCCTGAGAAGCGTGACGAGATCGTCCTCGCCGAGCCCCTTCAGGACGAACACCTTGCAGCGCGAGAGGAGAGCACCGTTTACCTCGAAGGACGGATTCTCGGTCGTCGCGCCGATGAGGATGATGCTGCCGCGTTCGACGAACGGGAGAAACGCGTCCTGCTGCGCCTTGTTGAAGCGGTGGATTTCGTCGACGAAGACAATCGTCTTGCGCCCGAAGGCGCGGTCTTCGTCCGCCTGGTGCATTACTTCCTTGATTTCCTTGATGCCGCTCGTCACCGCCGAGAAAGTGATGAAGCGAGCGTTCGTCGTCCGGGCGATCACGTTTGCGAGCGTTGTCTTGCCTACGCCCGGCGGCCCCCAGAAAATCATCGAGGGGACGACATCGCGCTCGATCATACCGCGCAATATCTTCCCCTCGCCTACAAGATGTCCCTGGCCTACGACCTCGTCAAGCGTACGCGGACGAAGGCGTTCCGCAAGCGGGACGCTTTCGTCCGGCTCTCCATCCGTCCGGCCGGAGAAAAGACTCTGCTCTACTGGTGTCACGCTCATTATGCCAACCCTAAGACGCAGGCCTCCGGCTTTTCAAAGAACTCAGGGAAGGACGTCCTCAAGCACGTGGAAGGACGACGAAGTGCGCATCGGGCTCACCGACGGGCCGAACTTCTTCATGTGGGGCGTTTGGAGGTGCGCCTGGAGTTCCCGAACCGAAAGCCACTTCTCGAGCATCCAGAGAGTGTTGTCGCCGAAGCGCTGGGGCTTGTCCCAGTCCGTCTTGGCGTCTCCAAGGAGGCGATACTCGCAGCAGCCCGGCTCGGCGCGAACGGCGCCCAGCACTTCCTTGGTCTTCGCAAGGTACTCGGCCTTGTTGTTGGCGTCGGGCTTAAGGTCGAAGCGGCAGAGCACCCAGACCGGCTTCCAGTTCTCCCAGTCGAAGGAAGCGACACGATCCTCCGCCATGCCGAGCGCGCGCAGAACGCCGCGGGCCATCAGGCGGTTGCCTTCAGGGCGCATGTGCACACCGTCGACCGTCAGCTTCACGGCGGGGTTCTCCGCGTGCGCCTTCCACATGTCGGCGTTGAGGTCCGCGACAGGATACCCGCGGCGCTTCGCCTCTTCGCGGAGCCATTCATTGTAAGGGGCAACCATCACGTTGTGCTTGAACTTCTCCATCTCCTGCTTCTCGAACATGGTCGCAGTCAGCACGACGACCTTGCAGCCCGCCGCGTCGCACTTGTCGAATATCGTGGAGATGTTCTTCTTGTAGTCCTCGAGCGGCACGCCCTTGTTCCAGTCCTGGTGCCAGACGTCGTTGACGCCGCACGAGAGAGTCATCACGTTCGGCTTCTTGGAAAGCACGTGCTTATCTAACCGCCCCAGCATGTCGTTGGACTTGTTCCCGCTGATGCCGGCCTTCACCGGCTTGACGTTCACGCCCTCGCAGGCGAGCGAGCGAAGGACGAGGTTGACGTATCCGTCGATCTTTTCCTGGCCCTGCTGCGTGATCGAGTCGCCAAGGAACGCAAGCGTGTCGCCGTCCTTGACAATAAGTTCTCCAAACGCCGTCGACGCAGCCACAACGACTGCGGCAAGAGTAGCAATCTTCATCTTAGCACCTTTCGTTTCGAGTTTAGGACATTCGTTCGATAAATCAAAGACCGACTTTGGCCTTTGCCGCGCCGGTGACACCGCCAGCGGCATCTGCGCCGCTGTGCGAAATGGCGTTGAGGCCGGGAACTTCGGTCGGACCGATCCAGCCTGCCTTGACGCCGATGAAGCCGTAGAGCCACAGCGCGGCAAGCACGACGAGCAGCAAACCAATTGCAGAAGGTATAATGCGCTTCAAGATGATGTTAGCCATTTTAGATTTCCTTTCGTTTTACTTTTCGTGGCGGTGCGTCGGCGAATAGATGCAACTTGCACCGTTCGCCGTCGAGCCGCACCAGATGCACTTGTTCGCGCCGGGGCCGTGTCGGTGTATCTTGTTGGGCGAGTATATGCAACTATGGCCGTAGCTTGTGCTACCGCACCACTCACAGTGCTTTTCGTCGTCGCGATGCTCGTGAATCTTGTTTGGACTGTATATGCAGCTATGGCCGTAGCTCGAGCTGCCGCAATGCCTACATTTACTCGCCATTGACAGACCTCCTTTTGAGCAAATGATACCATAAACTGCCTGCTAAAAGCAACAACCTCGCGACGATTCCACTGTGTCACTTTACTGTGTTAGAGGGGTCTGCCCCTTTTGAATTTCAATGTCATTGCACTCTTGAAGAAACAGGTTAGTTGTGCTAAAATGTCCCTAAACTGACATAGCACCTTCCATAAAGGGTACCAGCAGGTCAATCAGTCAACCTGCCCTTTTATCGCAGGCTGTGTCGCCATCAACAAGGGAACAAAAAAATGGAAATACCAATTAACAAAGAGACAGGCATGTTGTTGCTCAACAAACTTTTTGAATTCTCTGGCCGTGCAGCACGTAGGGAATATTTCCTCTACTCTTTGGCCATTAGCGTTACAATGGTTGTTCTCTTCGCCATAGGAGCGTTTCTTGTCGGAATCTCGGACTGGTTGATTATCTTGGCGCTTCCATTTTTCATCGCTGCCATTTTACTGATCCTCGCCCTGCTTGCGACTCTATTCCGCAGGTTGCACGATCTCGGCCTTTCGGGTTTTTGGATTTTTTACTTCATCCCAGTCGTTGGTCTTCCCGCTCTCATTTTCGCCTACCTCCTCGGGGTCGACGACTCCGCAAAAAGCGTAATTGAGCGCATCAAGGGTTTTGGCTCCCCCTGGCTCGGCTGGATACTCATGATCCTCTTCTGGACAGCCGGAAGTTGGTTCGGTTCCATACTGATTCTCGCCGCCCCCGGAAACAAAGGCGATAATTTTTATGGGCCCGATCCGTTGGCAAAGGCTGTGTAACTGAAAATCCGCAATATCTGCGACTATGTGGGCGAACTGACTCAGATCCGCCCGCTGATCTCGGGATTTTAGACGAGATCTACGAATCCCCGATGGACATGGCAGATGCCTATCGGGGATTTTGGCGGACTGACTCCTTCCTCCAACTCCAACTCTGAACTCCAACTACTGCGTACTGACTCCTGACCCCTAATCCTCCAACTCCAACTCTGAACTCCAACTCACTGCCCCCTAACCACCTGCCGTATGACCGAGGTGATTGCGGTATTTTCGACGAAGGCGCCGGGTGCGGAAAGCGCCGCCCACTTTGCCTTGACTGTCTCGTAGTCGTCGGACGCAAGCGCGTCGACATCGGTGGAGTGTGCCCGATAGTTCCAAAGCCCCCAGTTGCCGTTGCCCTGCATGTTCTTGCCGGTCCAGATCGTCCAGCTCCACCCTTCGTCCTCCATGAGCTGCAGGCAGTCCTTCCATGCCTCGTTCGCGAAGAAGGTGCACTCGCCCACGTAGACCGGCACGCCGTGGCCCGTCTCGCGCTCGCGGTCGCGGTGCATGCGGAGATTGTCGATGATGCCCTTGGGGTCCTTCTCCTGCCCCCAGGCGTAGAAGTGATACTCGTAGGCGACGTTCTTCCAGCCGTACTTCGACGGCGGCGGCAAGTGGCACGGATCCCAGCACGCGCCGACCATGACAAGGTGCCGCGAGTCGACGGCGCGCACGGCGCGGTACAGTGCGTCGAGCCCCTTCTCCACGTTCGGGGCGGTAGTGAGGCCCTTCGGCTGGCCCTCGGGCTCGTTGGCGAGTCCGTACGCCGCGACCCAGCGGTTGTCCCGATAGTGCGTCGCAACAGCAGTCCAGAGCTTGCACGAGAGGTCGAGCCACTTCTCGTCGTGGAAGGTCTTCGCGAAGCGCGTCTCGCCGGAGTGGTCGCGTCCGTTCTGGCTGCCAGGTGCCGCGTGGAGGTCGAGTATCGTGTAGATTCCCTCACGCGCGGCGCAGTCGACGAACCAGTCGAGGAGCGCAAACCCCTCCGAAAGAATCTCGCCGTCCTCGGTGATGAGGTCGCGCCAGCCGAACGGCAGGCGAATCGCGTTGAGGCCGAGGCCTGCGAAGTTGCGGAAGTCCTGCTCGGTCCACCAGCCCTTGCGGTAGATGCGATAGAGCTCGTCCGCCTTCTCCTTCCCGAAGCGCGCGGTGAAGCTTTCATACGTCTCGGTCTGGGTGCCGGCGACCTTGTTCGGGCACATCCAGTTCTCGGTCACGAGCCAGCCGCCCGCGTTGACGCCGCGCAGCACGATCGGGCGTCCGCCATCGGCCTGGTCGTAGAGCGTCTTGCCTACTGCCGTCACGTAGCCCGGGGGCTCGGCCACGCGCGAAGTCGTACAACCGGCGCTGAGCGCCGCGGAAAGAACTGCAAGGGGAATGGTCTTTTTCATGGCGGCATTATATCAAACCCGGGCCGATCGCAAAATATCCAAAGGTATATCCCGCCACTCTCCAACTCCAACTCTAAACTCCAACTTATCCAGCCGTGTAGAACATGTAGATCGTGTAGAATTAGAGAGTTGATTCTGTATTTTACTATGGGGTCAGACCCCATGCTATCAAAGACCCCTTGCGGAAAGTCTGCGAAAATGATAAGATGCCAGCGTTGAGTTCTTCATTCGTGGAGGTCCGGCAGCGGGCGTCAGCAAGTCAGTCAGCTTGCCCCGTCAGACGAACGGAGACGGAGTTTTGCAGTTACCTCGATGCAAAATGGCAAAAATAGTGGGGGATAGAACTATACGTTCTCTCCTCGCCGCGCTTTTCGTGTTTACGATAGGCACGTCTTCGCTTGCGACCGACATGGCCAGTCCGCTGTTCGCGAAGATGGCAAAGGGCGCGGACGGCGTGTACGCCTGGCGTTTCTACAACGAGCTGTGGGAAGACGTGACTGACACGTGCGGCCTTTCCGCGCCGGATGCGGCGACCATGGTCTATGTGACCGACACGGCGGAGATTGCACCCATTCTCGCGAATCCCGGCACGCCCGCCGGCTACCGCATCGAATCGCTCGCCGTCAACGCCGACGGCGATCTCACCGCGCTCTCGCCGCTCACAATCGCACTCGCAAATGGCTTTGTAGTCGATCTCAACGGCCACGCGCTCACCCTGCCGGGATCGTTCATCCACGACAGGTCGGCGCCTCCCGTGGATCTCGTCACGAACGGCGACTTCGAGGCGAAGTCCCTTTCAGACGGCGCATGGGACGAATCCGAAATAAGCGCCTGGTCGAAGAGCGGCACGGTGGCGCTGATAAAGAACAATAACGCCTATGCCTACAAACAGTCGTCGACGGGGTCGGGCGAAAATCAGAACACCACCGTCATGTGCTACATCGCGAAGGACGGCTATATTACACAGACGATCACCGTATCGGAGCAGGTGCTGTGCACGCTTTCGCTGAACAAGGCCAACAAGAACTACTACAATGGCGGCAAAAAATACAATACTTCATATGGCAACGTCCTGATCGACGACTCGCAGAAAACAGAGCTGACCTCCAACGCCGGCAATCAAAACACGTTTTCCGCGACCTTTGAACTATCGGCAGGATCGCACACGCTGAAGATCGCCTGCACAGGCGGCAAAGGAATGTCGGTGGACAACGTGAAGATCGTCTGCACGCCCTCGACAGGAAGAATCACGTCCTCTGCGGATGGCGGCGAACTGCATGTCAATGTGCCGCCTGATGTCGTGGTGACAAACTCCGCCGTGAGCATCGACGGACACGTCAAGTTCGTGAAGGAAGGCGCGGGCACGTTTGTCTCGAAGCGGACGGAGCTTTTCTACGACGGCGGCAACGAAATCGTGGAGGGCAAGCTCACCACAGCCGAAGGCAGCGGGTCGAACCGCGACTGGTCGCCTGCCTATCGTGTCCTCGGCCAGACAAACACAACGATAACCGTGCGCAAAAACGGCACGTTGGACATCGCGGGCAACTACGAATACGGCAACTACAATATCGTGCTCGACGGCGGTCATTTGCGCAGCAGCAGGCTGATCGACACCGAACCGATCAACCAGACGACGAACGAATGGGACGGCATCGGCCAGCTCTCCTTGACGACGAATTCCACTTTCGACCTTTGGAGCGACACGCTCTTCAGCGGCTGGGACGACGTTCCGATCAAGTTGAACGGCCATGAACTCTGCGTCAACATGCCCGCCGATTCTAAGTCCTTGTACATGGCGAAGGACATGACGAACGGGACGATCCGGCTCACGCCGGCCAACGTCGGCAAGAGAAGGTTCGTCATCTGCAAGCGCGCCGTGGATTCACGCACCGTCGATCTGATCGACGAGGCCGGATGCGTCTCTCCCGCGACGAATTTCAGCGTCAGGTGCTACACTTCCACGGCGCCGGCCGGAAACGACTGGTGGAATGGCACGCACAGGATGTACGTCTATGGAACGTTCACGCCGCAGACGGACTACTTCTATGGCTGCACGATGATGGACGGCTCGATGATCGACCTTTCCGGCAGGAGCGGCACATGGGCAACGACGGGATCGGCTAACTGTGGCAGGCGGACGGTCGACTTCGCCGACAACGCGACGATATACGTCAAGTTGGACGTCCACCGCATGTCTCCCAGAAAAGTCATCAGTTGGACGACGCCCCCCTCGAACCTGAACGGACTCACGTTCAAGCGCGCCAAGGGCTGCACCAGGATGATCAAGAAGGACGACGGCGTCTATATCCAGCCCAGCTTCATCGTAATTGCCCTATAGAACTAGACCTAAAACCTCACTTGGGACGTATTTTACTATGGGGTCAGACCCCATGCTATCCCTTCTCGCCGCGCCATTCTTAACCACGGAATACACAGAATGCACGGAAGTCTGTTGAGCCGTGTAGAACATGTAGATCGTGTAGAATTAGGGAGTTGATTCTGTGCTTGTCGGTTCTAGCCACAAAGAGCAGGAGAAACAGGAGATGGTTCGAACACTTATGATATTCCCTATTCTCGGGCAATAGGTGCTTTGCACGGTAGAAACATGGCTCTGAGACAGTCAGGAACGCGGCAAATCCGCCGCGGCGCCGACATTAACGCTCTTGCGCGGCTGAGAGC